>JAPWJX010000001.1 GCA_028283855.1 Verrucomicrobium sp.
AAGATCGTCAACGTCCAGGTCCCGTTTGAGGGGAAGCAGTGGACCTTCAAGGCCCTGGCCCAGGTCCAGGAGGACCCGGACCGGGCACGCCGCCAGGCCGCCTGGGAGGCGGTCCGCGCCGCGCGCGCGGGGATCGCGGAAAAGCTGGAAGACCTCTTCGACCAGCAGCTGAAGGTGCGCGACGCGATCGCCAAGGAGGCGGGCTTCGCCAATTACCGGGATTACATCTTCGTCGAAAAGGGCCGCTTCGACTACAAGCCGGAGGATACCCTGGCCTTCCACGAGCAGGTGGAGCGGCACGTGGTCCCCTTCCTGCGGGAGCTGCAGCGGGAGCGGAAGGAAAAGCTGGGCGTCGAGACGCTCCGCCCGTGGGACACGAAGATCGACGTCCAGGGCGACCAGCCCCTGCGCCCCTTCCAGACTTCCGAGGAGCTCTTCGAGGGGGTGCGGGACATCTTCTCCAAGCTCGACCCGGAGCTGGGGGAACGCTTTGCCGAGATGAAGAAGACCGGCCTCCTGGACCTGGAGAACCGCCCGGGCAAGGCCCCCGGCGCTTACTCCCAGGTGCTGGCGGAGACGGGCTGGCCCTTCACGTTCATGAGCGCCGTCGGCACCCAGTCTGACGTGACGACGCTGATCCATGAGGGCGGCCACGACCAGCAGGCCATCGCCACGCGCGACCAGCGGCTTTTCTACTACATGCTCGAGGCGGGCATGTTCATCGAATTCGCGGAGGTCGCCTCCATGGGGATGGAGCAGCTGGCCGTCCCGCACTTGGACCGTTTCTACGGGCCGGAGGACGCCCGCCGGGCCAAGCTGAGCATGGTGGAGCGTCCCGTGGAGGTCCTGCCCTGGATCGCGGCGATCGACTCCTTCCAGCAGTGGGCCTACACGAACGTCGACGAGGCCCTCGACCATAAGAAGCGGCGGGAAAAGTGGGGCGAGCTGACGGAACGCTTCGGCGGCGGCGAGGACTGGAGCGGCTACGAGGACCGGCGCACCGGCCTGTGGCTCGACCAGCCGCACGTCTTCGTCCACCCCCTCTACTACGTCGAATACGCCTACGCGCAGGACGGCGCGCTCCAGATTTTGCAGAACTCCCTGAAGGACCCGGAGAAGGCGGTGCGCGATTACCGCGCGGGGATCGCCCTGGGCAGCTCCAAGCCGCTGCCGGAGCTTTTCGAGGCGACGGGCATCCGCTTCGACAAGCGCGGGGAGATGCTGGAATCGATCATGGGCAGCCTGCGGGAGGCGCGTGTCGCGATGCTGCCCCAGGCCGCGCCGCGCAAGGAGCTGGGCGGCCTCGACTTCCAGCGCAGCGCCGTCGCCGCGCCGATCGAGACGCCGCAGCGGAAGCTGGACAAGGTTTAGGGCCTAGGGTTTGACGAGGTGGCGCTCGATGTGGGCGCGGGAAACCTCGACATACTTCTCCGCCCACTGGCGGAGCCCGGCGCGTTCTTCCGCCGTCAGCGGGCGGACGACCTTGGCGGGCGCACCCAGGACCATCGACCCTTCCGGGATGACGGTGCCCTGGGTGACCAGGGCGTGGGCGCCGACGATCGACTGGCGGCCGATCACCGCCCCGTCCAGGACGGTGGCGTGCATGCCGATGAGGCACTCGTCCTCCACCGTGCAGGCGTGGACCACGGCGGCGTGGCCCACGGTCACGTAATTGCCGATTTTCACCCCGTAGTCGTCGGCCAGGTGGACGATGGCGCCGTCCTGGATGTTGGAACCCTCGCCGATCTCGATGGAGTTGATGTCGCCGCGCAGGACGGCGGAGGGCCAGACGCTGGCACGGGGGCCGATCGTCACGTCGCCGATGAGCGTGGCCCCGGGGGCGACGTAGGCGGAGAGGTCGACGCGGGGAATGCGGGTCAGGTATTTGTTCAGCCGCTCGGAAAGGGTCATGGGCGCGCTCAGGAAACTTCTTCCTGCTTGAAAAGGTCGGCCTGGGCCCAGGCCTTCATGGCCTTTTTGGAGGAGGGGCCGCGGCGGGAAGGGGAGATGGAGGTGGGAACCGGCTGGCTCAGGCGGGGGCGGCCGCTGGAGTCGAGCTGTTCCTCCTCCAGGACGCGCAGGACTTCCTTGGCCCGTTCCACGACTTCCTGGGGCAGGCCGGCCAGGCGGGCCACCTGGATGCCGTAGCTCTTGTCGGCGCCGCCGGGGACGATCTTCCGCAGGAAGATGACCTGGTCGTTCCACTCGCGGACGGCCACGCTGGCGTTCTTCACGGCGGCGCGGCCGCCGGCCAGCTCCGTCAGCTCGTGGTAGTGGGTGGCGAAGAGGGTGAGGGCGCGCGCCTTGTCGTGCAGGTATTCGGCCACCGCCCAGGCGATGGAGAGGCCGTCGAAGGTGCTGGTGCCGCGCCCGATCTCGTCAAGGATGACCAGGCTGTGCGCGGTGGCGTGGTGGAGGATGTTGGCCGTCTCGCTCATCTCCACCATGAAGGTGCTCTGGCCGCGGGAGAGGTCGTCGCTGGCGCCGATGCGGGTGAAGATGCGGTCCAGGACGCCGATGCGGGCGCTCTTGGCCGGGACGAAGCAGCCCAGGTGCGCCATGAGGGCGATGAGGGCGGTCTGCCGCAGGTAGGTGCTCTTGCCCGCCATGTTGGGGCCGGTGAGGATGAGCAGGCGGTTGCCGTGGGGTTCCAGGTGGGTGTCGTTGGGGATGAAGCGCTCGCCCAAAAGGAGCTGCTCCAAAACGGGGTGGCGGCCTTCCTTGATCTCCACCTCGACGCCGTCGGTCAGTTCCGGGCGGACGTAGTCCTGCTCCTGGGCCAGGGCGCCCCAGCCGGCCAGGACGTCGATCTCCGCCAGGGCGCGCGCGGCGGCCTGGATGGCCTCCAGCCGCTCGACGGCGGCGGCGCGCAGGGACTGGAAGATCTCGTATTCCAGCTGCCGGGAGCGTTCCTCCGCGCCCAGGATCTTCCCTTCCATTTCCTTCAGCTCCGGGGTGATGAAGCGCTCGGCGTTGGCCAGGGTCTGCTTGCGCGTGTAGTCGGCGGGGACGTTGGCGGCCTGGGACTGGGGAACCTCCAGGTAGTAGCCAAAGACCTGGTTGAAGCGGATTTTGAGGGACTTGATGCCGGTCCGCTCCTGCTCCCGCTGCTGGAGCTGTGCCAGCCAGGCCTTCCCCTCCGTGCCGGCGGCGCGCAGGGTGTCGAGTTCCGCGTGATACCCGTTGCGGACCAGGCCGCCTTCCTTGAGGGCCAGGGGCGGCTCGTCGACGAGGGCTTTTTCGAAGAGGGCGACGAGTTCCGGCTGCGGGACGATCTCCGCGGAGAGCTGCTCGACGCGCGGGGCGGGGACTTCCGTGAGGGTTTCCAGGATGGCGGGGAGGCGGGAGAGGGAGACCTTCAGCCCGGCCAGGTCGCGCGCGTTGCCGGAGCCCTGGCAGAGGCGGCCGATGAGGCGCTCCAGGTCGCGCACCTCGCGCAGCTGGGCGCGCAGGGCCTCGCGGGGGCGCTCCTCCTCCTTCCAGTAGCCGACGGCGGCCAGGCGCTGGGTGAGGGCGGCGCGGTCCCGCAGGGGGTGCAGGACCCAGCGGCGCAAGAGGCGGCCCCCGGCGGAGGTGGCGGTACGGTCGATGGCGGAAAGGAGGCAGGCCTTCGACTCGGCCCCGCCGCGCGCGGGTTCCAGGAGGTCGAGGTTCCGCTGGGTGATGGGGTCGACGGTGACGCACTCCTGCCGCTGGAAGGTGGCCAGGCGGCGGACGTGGGAGAGGTCGCGCCGCAGCTCCTGGGAGAGGTAGTGGAGGAGGCCGCCCGCCGCGCTGACCGCGCCGGGCAGGGCGGTGAGGCCGAAGCCGTCCAGGGAGTGAATGTGGAAGTGGTCGCGCAGGGCGGCGGCGGCGGTCGCCTCCTCGAAGGGCCAGCCCTCGTGCCGGACCAGGAGACGCCCTTCTTCCGAGGGCCAGGGGACGTCGGCGGGCATGACCACCTCGGACGGGTCGAGGCGCTGGAACCATTCCCGCGCCTCGTCGGCGTCGGCGGCCTCGCCCGCCTGGAACTCGCCCGTGCTCAGGTCCAGGCAGGCCAGGCCGTAGCGGCTCTTGCCGATCTGGACCAGGGAGGCGCAGAAGTTGTTCCGCTTGGCGGAGAGGACGGTGCCGTCCAGCACGCTGCCGGGGCTGATGACCTGGACGATCTCCCGCCGGACGAGCTGGCCGGGGCGGGCCGTTTCCGTCTGGTCGCAGAGGGCGACGCGCTTGCCCGCCTTGATGAGCCGGGCGATGTAGCCCTCCGCCGCCGCGTGGGGCATGCCGCACATGGGGATGCCCTGGCGCTGGGTCAGCGTCAGGTCGAGCAGTTCGGATCCGGCCTTGGCGTCCTCAAAGAACATCTCGTAGAAGTCCCCCAGGCGGAAGAGGATGAGGGCGTCCTTCGGCGCCTGGCTCTTCAGCTGCCGGTATTGCTGCATCATGGGGGAGGCCGCTTCGCTCATCTGGCCATCAGCTTAGGAAGGAAACGGCAAAAGACAATGGTACAGGGCTTGCTTACCGGCTGGAGGACGGGAAAAATCAGGCCTTTAAAGACATGCGCCAACGTATTGCGATCGACATGGACGAAGTGGTGGCAGACGCCCTTTCCCGCCACATCTCCCTCTATAACGCCGAGTTCAAAACCGCCTTCAATCCCGCCGATCTCAAGGGCCGGGATCTCCATGAGGCCGTTCCGCAGGCCCACGCCAAGCGGACGAGCCAATTCCCTCATGAAGAAGGATTTTTCGACGATCTTACGGTTTTCCCCCACTGCCAGGAGGTGATCCGGGAGCTGCAGGAGAAGTATGAGATCTTCTTCGCCAGCGCGGCGATGGAGTTCCGCCACTCCCTGGTGCCGAAGCACCAGTGGCTCCACGAGCACTTCCCCTTCGTCCCCTGGACCCACCACGTCTTCTGCGGGGACAAGAGCATCATCAACGCCGACTACCTGATCGACGACCGGGTGAAGAATTTCACCGGCTTCCGCGGGGAGGGGATCCTCTTCACCGCGCCCCACAACGAGGGGATCACCGGCTACCGCCGCGCGAACGACTGGCTGGAGGTGCGGCAGCTCTTCCTCGGCTGACATCCATGCAAAATTACCACGACCTCCTCCGCCTCCTCCTGGAAAAGGGCAAGTTCAAGCCCGACCGGACCGGCACCGGCACCTACTCCCTCTTCGGCGCGCAGATGCGTTTCGACCTGGAGGAGGGGTTTCCGCTCCTGACGACGAAGAAGGTCCACCTCCGCTCCATCATCCACGAGCTGCTCTGGTTCCTGCGCGGGGAGACGAACGTGGCCTCCCTGCACGAGGCGGGCGTCACCATCTGGGACGAGTGGGCCGACGAGGCGGGCAACCTGGGCCGTATCTACGGCGCGCAGTGGTGCGATTGGCGGACGCCGGACGGCGGCTCCATCAACCAGATCCAGTGGGTCGTCGACGAGATCCGGCGCAATCCCACCAGCCGCCGCCTGATCGTCAGCGCGTGGAACCCGGGGGAGATCCAGCAGATGGCGCTGCCTCCCTGCCACGCTTTCTTCCAGTTCTATGTTTTGGACGGCCGCCTGAGCTGCCAGCTCTACCAGCGCAGCGCCGACTTCTTCCTGGGGGTGCCCTTCAACATCGCCTCCTACGCGCTGCTGACCATGATGATGGCGCAGGTCTGCGGGCTGAAAGCGGGGGAATTCATCCACACCTTCGGCGACTTCCACCTCTACGCCAACCACGTCGAGCAGGCCAAGCTGCTCCTCTCCCGCGAGCCGCGCCCGCTCCCGCGCATGAGGATCAATCCCGAGGTAAAGACGATCGACGGCTTCAAGTACGAGGACTTTACCCTGGAAGGCTACGATCCCCACCCGGCGATCAAGGCGCCGGTGGCGGTTTAGAAGGGGTGCAGAGTTTTCCAGCCCACGAAGCCGAAGGTCACGGCAATGAGCAGGACGGAAATCAGGCTGATCCAGCCTTGATGCCGCAGGTAGTTCTTGGGGATTTCCAATCGGCTTAGCCCGCGAAAATGGAAGTAGATGCTTACGATACACGCGAGCAGGAAGCACAGGGAGGGGACGATAAATAGAGCGTGTTGATGGCGGTGCATCACGCGCAGCGGAGCCCACACGATCAGGACGATGCAAATCCCAAAGGGAATGATCTGCATCCAGCGCAGGCGCGACTGGTAGTCCAAGACCTTCAGCCGTTCCGCATCAGGCAGAGTGGCCAATGCCCGCTGCCGCCAATAAGCCAGGCCTAAAATGGCGGCGAAATAAGGCAGCCAGAAATAGAGCGAGTTCATGGTGCGGCGCTAAAGGCTCGCGTCCTCCGTCTCGAGGACGGAGAGGGCCTGGCGGATCTCCGCCTCCGGGCCTTCGTGCTTTTGCAGGACGGCCAGGGGGAGCGCGTATTGGTAATACTGCTTGGCCAGGTTGGTGTTGTTCCGGCGCAGGGCGCACTGGGCCAGCAGCATGGCGGCGACCATCCAGTCGTTCTTCCGCTCCAGGGCGATGCGGAGGTGGATCTCCGCCTCCTCAAAGCGGTTCTCGTCGAAGAGGGCCTTGCCCAGGCTGAAGTGGAGCAGCTCGTTGTCGGGCTGGGCCTCGAGCAGGGCCTGGTAACGGGTGGAGGACACCTTCTTCTCATAGCCGAGACGGCCGCCTTGTGCAATATGGGGCCATGTTCGACGTTGCCGTCATCGGCGCGGGGCACAACGGCCTCGTCGCCGCCTGCTACCTGGCCAAGGCGGGCCTGAAGGTGGCCGTCCTGGAGCGGCGGCCCGTCGTCGGCGGGGCGGTCTGCACCCAGGACGACCTGATCCCGGGCTACCGGATCGATGTGGGCTCCTCCGTCCACATCATGATTCACCTGACGCCCATCGCGCGGGACCTGGAACTGCACCGCTTCGGCCTCGAATACATCGAGATGGACCCCTGGGCCTACCACCCGGTGCCGGGCCGGGGCGGCATCTCCTTTTACCGGGACGTCGAAAAGACCTGCGCGAGCATCGCCGCCTTTTCCCAAAAGGACGCGGAGAGCTACCGCCGCTTTTGCGAGGTCTGGGGGGAGCTGAATGAGGGGATCTTCGAGACCTTCCTCCAGCCGCCGACGCCGGGCCGGATCTTCGGCACGATTTTCAAGCGCAACCTCCTGCGCCCCCGCTCGCGCAAGCTCTGGTCCTCCCTGGACCTTTCCCGCCAGCTCATGGCCCCCTACGGGCAGGTTTTGGAGGAGTGGTTCGAGGACCCGCACGTCCGCGCCGCGCTGGGCTGGCTTTCCGCCCAGTCCGGCCCGCCGCCGGGGGAGGTGGCCAGCGGCGACATGCTGGGCTGGAACGCGATGATCCACAAAAGCGGGGCGAAGCGGGCCAAGGGCGGCAGCGGCATGCTGACCCAGGCCCTGGCCGCGCGGCTGCGGGAGGACGGCGGGGAGATCCTGACCTCCGCCCCCGTCTCCGCCCTGGCGCGGGAGGCGGGCGGCTGGCGGGTGGAGCACGCGGGCGGGGCCCTGCGGGCCAAGGCCGTCGTCGGCGCCTGCCACGTGCAGACCCTGTTCTCCCTGGTCGCGGAGACGCCGGAGGAGCTGCGCCGCCGCGTGGGCCGCATCCGCGTGGGGAACGGTTTCGGCATGATCGTCCGGCACGCGGTGGAGGAACTGCCGCAATACGATGAGGCGCCCGGTCCCCAGCCCCACCACGCGGCGATGCAGCTCCTCTGCCCCTCCCTGGACTACCTGGACGCGGGTTACCGGGACTTCGCCGCCGGGCGCCCGCCGGAGAACCCCTCCGTGGTGGCGATGACCTTCACCGCCATCGATCCCACCCTGGCCCCGCCGGGGAAGCACCTCCTCTACACCTGGGGCCAATACCATCCCTACCAGCTCCGTAACGGGGAGGATTGGGACGCCATCGCGGAGCGGGAGGCGGACAAGCTCTACGAGGTCGTCTGCCGCCACGCGCCGAACATGCGGGGGAAGATGTTGGCGCGGCACATCCAGACGCCGTTGGAATTGGAACGGACGCTCGGCCTCCTGCGGGGGAACGTCATGCACACGGAGATGAGCCTGGACCAGATGTTCTTCTTCCGCCCGCTGCCGGAGCTTTCCGCCTACAAGACGCCGCTGCCCGGCCTCTATTTGACCGGGGCCAGCACCCATCCGGGGGGAGGCGTTTTCGGCGCCAGCGGGCACAACACGGCGCGGGTCCTCCTCAAGGACTGGCGGCGGCTCAAAAAGGCGTGACAAGCCCGCTTCCTTCGCCATCTTATCCGCCGTGGCCATTGAGACTGAACAAGATCTGCACGACAGCGCGATCCGCCAATTCTCCGTTTTCATGGAGAACAAGGCGGGGCGGCTCCTCGACCTCGTCAAACTCCTGGGCGAAAGCCAGGTCCATATCGTCGCGCTGACGATCTTGGACAGCATCGACGCCTCCATCGTCCGCCTCGTCGTCGACGATCCGGCCCGCGCCCGCGGCGTGCTGCTGGAACACGCCATCGCCTTCACGGAATCGTCCCTCGTCGTCGTCGAGCTGCCCAGCAGCGCCGAGGACCTGGGCAGCGTCCTCTCCGCCCTCCTCCAGGCGGAGTGCAACATCTACTTCAGCTACTCCTTCCTGACCCGCCCGCGCGGCAAGGCGGCCCTGGCCTTCCACGTCGACGACGACGACGTGGCCAAGAGCGTCCTGGCCCAGAACCACTTCAAGATCCTCACCCAGCGGGACATTAGCCGCTAAGGTGGATAGGTCCTCGTGACCTATTTCCGGTTCCATCTTCTCTTCAACCTGCCGCCCACCCTGCTCCTCCTGGGGCTGGCGGGCGGCGCGTGGCATCTCTCCTCTCTGGCGGCGGTCCTCGCCGTCGTCCTCCTCTTCACCTCCCCGTGGGACAACGCGGCGGCGCGGCGCGGCATCTGGGGCTTCGACCCGGCGAAGAGCGGACGGAAGATCGGCTGGCTGCCGTGGGAGGAATACCTCTTCTTCCTGTGGCAGAGCGTCAACGTGATCGGCACCGTCGCGTGGCTGTTCAAGGCCTTTCCCGGCTTGCGCTGCGGCCTCCCCACGCCGGTGGGGAAGGGGACCGGGATCGGCCTGGCGGTCCTCATCGTCCTGTGGCTCGCGGCGGGACGGCTCCGCTGCGTGCCGCGCTGGAATTACGCGCGGCATCTTCTCTATTGGTTCCTGCCGGTTCTGGCCGCGCAATGGATCGTTGCCCCCGCGCTTTTGGCCGCGCTGGGGCCGGTGCTGGCGGCGGCGGGGCTTTTCTGGGGGACCTATCTCTCCCTGGCCGATTGGGTTGCCGTCCGCGCGGGCGTCTGGCATTTCGACGCGGCGCAGATCTCCGGCTGGAAGGTGCGGGGGCTGCCGGTGGAGGAGATCGCGTTCTTCTACCTCACCTCGCTCCTGGTGGCGCAGAGCTACCTGCTCCTGCTCCCCGCGTCCCTGCGCTGAGTTACCAGCGGACGCGGACGCCCGCCGAGCGGCCCTTGAGCCGGATCGTGGCGCGGCTGCTCAGGGGCTCCAAGCTGTCGGGCAGGAGCCCGGCGATGCGGGCGCGCGTGGCGTTCTGCAAGTCCTGAAGCATCGGCGTGCGGGGCTTTTCCTGCGGCGCGGCGAAGGAAAAGCCGGTCGGCGCCGCCGTGGGCGCGGGGCGGAAAGGCGGCGGGGAAAGGCGGAACACCGGCGCCGCCGGGGCGGCGGAGGGCGCGTCGGGAAGCGCGGGCTGCTGCGCCAGGGCGGAGGCGGAAAAGGCGAGGGCGCCCAGGAGGCCGACTCGTTTGGCGGGCGGGTTCATGAATGGGAACGTTAGGGAAGGCCGGCTTTCATGCGCAAGCAGGGGGATTACTTAGAGGGGGTCTAGGGCAAGGTTGCTTTTGGGGCGGATCGATCAAGAATGGCGGGATGCGTCCGGAAGAGTTAGGCCCCTACCGGTGGATTCAAGGGGAGGCAAAGAAGGTCATGGAGGAGGTGGTGTCTTTTATCCGGCCCGGGATGAGGGAAAAGGACGTGGCTGAAAAAGCCCGCGCCTTGTTTCTGGAACGGGGCGTGGCCTCTTTTTGGTATCACGGAATCGCCGCCCGCGTCTTGGCCGGGCCCCGGAGCCTGCTTTCCGGCTCGGGCCGCGATTACCAGCCCGCGGAAATCCCGATCGGGGAGGAGGATTTCCTCACCGTCGACCTGACGCCGGAAAAGGAGGGCGTCTGGGGGGATTACGCGCGCTCCATCTTCGTCCGGGAGGGCCGGGCCTCCCTGACGGCCGATCCCGCCCAGGAAGAGGCGCACGCGGGGGCCGCGCTGGAGGTCTTTTTGCACCAACGCCTGCGGGAGACGGCGCGGCCCGGGATGACGGTCGACGCGCTTTGCGCGGACATGAACGGGGTGATCGCCGCGCGCGGCTTCCGCAACCTCGATTTCAAGGGAAACCTGGGCCACTCGATCGAGCGGGATCTAAAGGGCCGCCGGTTCCTGGAGCGGGGCAATGCGCTGCCGCTGGGCGAATTGGGGCTGTTCACCTTCGAGCCCCATCTTTGCCGCGAAGGCGGCGCAAAGGGGCTGAAGCACGAGGATATGTATTACTTTTCCGGCGACCGCCTCTTGGCGGTGTGAGCGGAGGGGGTCAGCGCCCGATCTGCGCGCTGGCCAGCAGGGGCTGGAGGTGGGGCGGCTCCGCGTCGGGATCCAGGAGCTGGACGTCGATCTGGGTGAAGCCCGCTTTCTTGAGCCAGATGCGGAGGTCGGTCTCGCTGAAGCCGAGCCAGAGGTCGCCGTAAAGCTCCCGCGCCTTGTCGAAGTGGTGCTGGTTCAGGTCCAGGATGAGGAAGAGGCCGCCTTTTTTGAGCAGGCGGGCGGTGGCCTGGATCGCCTCCGCCGGATTGGCGGCGTGGTGGAGGGCCTGGCTCATGATGGCGATGTCGACGCTGCGCGCGGCGATCGGCGGGTCGGTCAGGTCGCCCAGGCGGTATTCCAGGTTGGCGATGTTCTTGTTTTTGATCTCGTTGGTGGCGAACTCGATCATCTTCGGCGAGTTGTCGATGGCGATGACCCGCTCCGCGCGCCGCGCCAGGAGCTGGGAGAGCCAGCCCTCGCCCGCGCCCAGGTCGGCGATGACCTTGTCCGGCACCAGCTGGGCCAGCAGGGGGCCCACGGCGCTCCACGTCCGGCCCGGACAGGCGGCGCGCTCCAGGCGGCCCGCCACGCGGTTGAAATAGTCCTGCGCGGCCCGGCGGCGCTTTTGCAGGATTTCCCGCAGGGCGGCGGCGTCCCCGGCGGCGTCCCCGTTTTCCTCCAGGAGGAGGAGGGCCGTCTCCAGCACCCGCGCGGCGGCGGGGGCGGGCTCCGGGGCCAGAGTGTAATAAATGCGCTGCCCTTCCCGGCGGGGCTTCACCAGGCCGGTCTTGCGCAGGGTGGCCAGGTGGTTGGAAATGGTGGGCTGGCTCAGGCGGAGGATCTGCTGCAGCTCCGCGACGGAAAGCTCCTCCTCCTTCAGTAAGGAGAGGAGGCGCAGGCGGCTGGAATCGCCCAGGGCGGCCCAGAGCTGGCGCAGGCCGGTGGAGGAGGCGGCGGGGGGGCGTTTCGTGGGCACGGAAGATACTTATTGATATATTTGCATGCGTCAATGGATTTGTGTTGCCACGCGTGGCGGGATGGATAAAAAAGAAGGGATCATCATGAGCAAATCGTATATCTTTTCCTCCGAGTCGGTGACCGAAGGGCACCCCGACAAAGTCTGCGACACCATTTCCGATGCCATCCTCGACGCCTGCCTCAAGCAGGACCCGTCCAGCCGCGTCGCCTGCGAGACTCTGGTGAAGAGCAACCTCGTCGTCGTCGCCGGGGAAATCACGACCAAGGCCGAGCTCGACTACGTGAGCATCGTCCGCGAGGCGATCCGCGAGATCGGCTACACCCATGAGGGCGAGTCCTTCCACGCGGACAAGGTCCACGTCCTCAACGCGCTGACCCGCCAGAGCCCGGACATCGCCCAGGGCGTCAACGCCCAGAAGGCCGTGGGGAAGAAGACCGCCGAACAGGGCGCCGGCGACCAGGGCCTCATGTTCGGCTACGCCTGCACGGAGACGCCGGAGCTGATGCCCGCGCCGATCGTCTTCGCCCACCGTCTGGGCCGCCGCCTGGCCCAGCTGCGCAAGAGCGGCAAGGTCACCTGGCTGCGCCCCGACGCCAAGACCCAGGTCTCCCTGGAATACAAGGACGGCAAGCCCGTCCGCATCGACGCCATCGTCGTCTCCACCCAGCACGCCGAGGGCGTGAAGCACAAGGAGATCGAGAAATTCGTCATCGACGAGGTCATCAAGAAGGTCATCCCGGCCAAGTTCTTGGACAAAAAGACCCGCTACTTCGTCAATCCCACGGGCCGCTTCGTCATCGGCGGCCCGGAGGGCGACTCCGGCCTGACCGGCCGCAAGATCATCGTCGACACCTACGGCGGCATGGGCCGCCACGGCGGCGGCGCCTTCAGCGGGAAGGACCCGTCCAAGGTCGACCGCAGCGCGGCCTACTTCTGCCGCTACGTGGCGAAGAACGTCGTGGCCGCCGGGCTGGCGGAGCGCGTCGAGGTGCAGGTGGCCTACGCCATCGGCTACCCGGAGCCCGTCTCCATCCACGTCGAGACCTTCGGGACCGGCAGGATCTCCAACGAGAAGATCGAGCGCGCCATCCGCAAGACCTTCAGCTTCAAGCCGGCCAACATCATCAAGCACCTCAAGCTCCTGCGCCCCATCTACAGCAAGAGCACGAACTACGGCCACTTCGGCCGCACGACAGACCTGGAGAGCCTGACCTGGGAAAAGACCGATGCGGTCCGCGCCCTGCAGCAGGCCGCCGGCTGGACGGCGGGCCTTCCCCTGGCCAAGGCCGCGAAGAAGAAGAAGTCTCCCACCCGCAAGTAAGAAGATGAGCGTCTCCGCCCCTTCCAAGCCCGCCGCCAAAACGTCCGCCCCCGCGCAGGACTTCAAGGTGAAGGACCTCTCCCTGGCCGACTTCGGCCGGAAGGAGATCACCATCGCCGAGCATGAGATGCCCGGCCTCATGGCCCTGCGCCGCGAGCACAAGGGGAAGCAGCCGCTCAAGGGCGCGCGCATCGCCGGGTGCCTCCACATGACCATCCAGACGGCGGTCCTCATTGAGACCCTCGTCGACCTGGGCGCGGAGGTGCGCTGGAGCTCCTGCAACATCTTCTCCACCCAGGACCACGCCGCCGCGGCCATCGCGGCGGCGGGCATCCCGGTCTTCGCCTGGAAGGGGATGAACGCGGAAGAGTTCGACTGGTGCATCGAGCAGACCCTGCGCTGGCCGGACGGCTCCGGCCTGAATCTGATCCTCGACGACGGCGGCGACCTGACCAACATGGTCCACGACAAGTATCCCGAGCTGCTCGCCGGGATCCACGGCCTGTCTGAGGAAACCACCACCGGCGTTCACCGCCTGGCCCAGCGCGCCAAGAACGGCACGCTCAAGCTCCCGGCCATCAACGTCAACGACTCCTGTACGAAGAGCAAGTTCGACAACCTCTACGGTTGCCGCGAGTCCTTCATCGACGCGGTAAAGCGCGCCACCGACGTGATGATCGCGGGAAAAACCGTGGTCGTCTGCGGCTACGGCGACGTGGGCAAGGGCTGCGTGCAGGCCGCCCGCGGCCTCGGCGCGCGCATCCTGGTGACGGAGATCGACCCCATCAACGCCCTCCAGGCCGCGATGGAGGGCTACTCCGTCGTCACCATGGAGGAAGCGGCCAAGGCGGGAGACATCTTCGTCACCTGCACGGGCAACGTCGACGTCATCACCCGCGCCCACCTGGACGTGATGAAGCACCAGGCCATCGTCTGCAACATCGGCCACTTCGACAGCGAGGTGCAGGTCGGCTCCCTCTTCGGGGACAAGGCCCTCACGCACGTCAACGTGAAGCCCCTCGTCGACCAGTTCACCTGGCCCAACGGCAAGGTCGTCACCGTCCTGGCCGAAGGCCGCCTGGTCAACCTGGGCTGCGCCACCGGCCACCCCAGCTTCGTCATGTCGGCCTCGTTCACGAATCAGACCGTCGCCCAGCTGGAGCTGTGGACCGCGCGCGGCACCGGCAAGTATAAGAACGAGCTCTACGTCCTGCCGAAGACCCTCGACGAGAAGGTCGCCCGCCTTCACCTGGACCACTTGGGCGCCAAGCTGACCCAGCTCACCCCCGCGCAGGCCGAATATCTGGGCGTGCCGCAGGAAGGCCCCTACAAGCCCGACCACTACCGCTACTAATCATGGCCTCCTTTTCCCAGCCCCGTCTCCAGATTGCCGACGACGCCTCCGACCTCGTCGAGGATCCCCGCCATCCCGCCGCCACGGCGGAGAAGCGGGAGAATTTCGCCGCCCTGGCTCTGGCCCGCCGTCCCGGCCGGATCCAGCTGGCCGAGGACGGCTGCGACCTCGTCGAACAGCCGGTCCGCTAGGCCGCGTCGACATTCGCTCATTGCCTTGGGAGGGGGTATTTTGGCAACCTCCCGGGCGATGAATCTGTCTCAGTATTGGAAGGCGCGTCAGAAGGAAGTCGAGAGCGCCCTCAACAAGCTCCTCCCCGCGGAGAAGGTCCGCCCCGCCACCATCCACCGGGCGATGCGCTACAGCATCTTCGCGGGCGGCAAGCGGCTGCGCCCCATCCTGACCCTGGCGGCGGCCGAGGCCGTCGACCCCAAGAAATACCGCGCCTCTCTGCCCCTGGCCTGCGCCGTGGAGTGCATCCACACCTATTCCCTGATCCATGACGACCTCCCGTCGATGGACAACGACGACCTGCGCCGCGGCAAGCCGACCTCCCACAAGGTCTTCGGGGAGGGGATGGCGATCCTGGCGGGCGACGCCCTGCTGACCCACGCCTTCTGGATGGTCACGGAGGCTCCCGCCGCGCGCCGCTATACCCAGGGCGACTATGTCCGGGAGCTGGCCTACGTCTCCGGCAGCCAGGCCCTGGTCGCCGGCCAGGTGGCGGACATCGAGGGGGAGGGAAAGAAGCTCTCCCTGCCCGATTTGAAATATGTCCACGCCAACAAGACCGGCGCGCTCATCGCGGGCTCGCTCCGTCTCGGCGCCATGGCGGCCAACGCCACGCCGAAGCAGCTGGCCGACATCACGAAGTTCGGCCAGGCCCTCGGCCTCGCCTTCCAGATCATCGACGACATTCTCGACGTGACCCAGACTTCCGAGAAGCTCGGCAAGAGCGCCGGAAAGGATCTGAAGGCGCAGAAGTCGACCTATCCGGCCCTCTTGGGCATGGAGAAGGCCCAGAAAGAGGCCGCGCGCGTCACCGCCGAAGCCCACAAGGCCGCCGACAAGTTCGGCAAGCGCGGGGAGACGCTCCACGCCATCGCCGACTTCATGCTCCAGCGGGAGAATTAGAAGCCGGAGCCTGCCCGCCCCCTTGCCGCGGTTACTCCCTGGGCGGCGGGCGGAGCTTGGGGAAGAGCACCAGGGCGGGGGGCGTTTCCCGATCGGCCAGGGCCAGCGCCTCCCGGCGCCGCGTTTCCAGGATTTCCCGGGACTTTTCCTTTTGCGCGGGCGTCAGCGGCAGTTCCTCCGCCAGCCTCTCCAGGTAGGGGCGGTAGATAAAGAAGCTCAGGTAGGAGTCGTCATTTTCCAGAGGCCCTGCCAGGGGGCCCGCGATGGCCAGGACTTTGCGCAGGGCATGCGGGGCGTGCGGCGGGCCATCCTCCTTGAGAGCGTCGGCAGCCTCCTCCATCCGCTCGTATCGGGCGCGGACGGAGGGGTCCAGAAGCGCGGCGATTTTGGTCCGGGACTCCCGGCGGATGGAGTCGAGTTTTTCCCGATAGGCCCGTATGGCCGGCTCGGCCTGGCCGAATTCCTTGGAAAGGTCGCCTTGCTCGAAAAAGGGGGGCGGTGGGGGATGGAGGCGCTGCGTCCAGACGCCCGTTAGGAGGCCGCCCAGGAAGACGGCCGTGGTGACCAGCATGATTTGAATGGATTCCTTCATGATTCTGATTCTTAGAGGGAGGGGCCCACCTGGATCCGGGTCCAGGCGTAGGCGTGCCAGGCGTCGAGCGCGCGTTTTTCTTCCTCCCGGGCGTGCCAGCGCCAGCCTGCGTTCACCACCAGGAAGAGGAGGAGCGCGGTGCAGAGCGCCCCGCGCATCCGCCGCGCGTGGAGGGCGCGCCGCGCGGCCAGTAGGACCGTGCGGCGGGCAAAGTCGGGGGAAAGAAAGCGTCCCGCCTGGGTGGTCAGGCGGCGCCAGTGAGGGTCATGTTTCATGGGGTTTTTGGGCTTTGAGGCTTTTGCGCGCGCGGAATAGGCGCGATTTCACGGAGCTGACGGAGCTGCCGGTCAGGCGCGCCAGGTCTTCGTAGCTGAGATCCCCTGCCTGGCTGAGGGCCAGCAGCTCCCGCTGTTCCGGCGGGAGGGAGAGGATGGCGGAGCGCAGCCAGTCCGCGCGGGAGCTTTCTTCCGCGGGGGGAGGCTCCTCCGCGGGCGTGTCGTGGTGGGAGAGGAAGGGCACGAAGCGGCGCCGCCACCTTTCCCTGCGCAGGTGGGTCAGGCAGACGTTGCGGGCCAGGCGGAAGAGCCAGGCCTCGAACCGCTCGGAGTCCTTCAACTGATGCAGTCCCCGCAGCATCTTGAGAAAGACCTGCTGGGCGAGGTCCTCGATGACCGCCGTTTCCCCGGTGAGGGAGAAAATGAATCCAGCAATCCGTTGCTGGTAGCATAGGATGATGGCTTCCTGGGCAGTCAGGTCGCCGTTGCGGGCCGCGGCAAGACGGGGCAGCAGCTCCTCTTTTTGCATGGGTTGGGATTCATGGGGCGGAAGGGGTGCATGAAGCTAGACGCCCGGGACGGGGAAAAGTTGCACCCGGAAAGGAAAAAATCGGCGCGGGCGCGCAACTTTTTCGGGCCGGGCGGGTCTGGCTCCGTACGAAGGGAATCGCTGGCTGCAACCAGGGAAGGTTTTTTAATAACCTAACCAAGGA
Organism: Verrucomicrobium sp.; assembly: GCA_028283855.1. NCBI lineage: Bacteria > Pseudomonadati > Verrucomicrobiota > Verrucomicrobiia > Verrucomicrobiales > Verrucomicrobiaceae > Verrucomicrobium > Verrucomicrobium sp. The sequence goes on from JAPWJX010000001.1 coordinate 16,940, forward strand.
GTTTTCCCATGTCATCCACCAGCGGCGTCGGCGGCACCAGCCTTTACCAGGCTCTTATCCAAGCCCTTCAGCAGACCACCATCTCATCCACCATTTCCGTGGGCACGGCTCTGGATAGCGGCCTGTCCAGCACATCCAGCGCGGCGATCGATACCATCAGCATTTCCAGCAGTTCCTCGGCGGGGGATGTTTCCTCCTCCTCGGACGATTCCTCCAGCCAGTTTGAGGACCTGCTTAAGGAATTCACGGAGGCGCTGACTCAGCTCTTCCAGCTTTTGAGTTCCAACACGGCTTCGGACTCTTCGGCCGGCGGGTCCTCTTCCGGTTCCAGCTCCGATTCCAGCACCTCCTCGGTAAGCGGAAGCGATTCGAGCACGGCGGCCCAGGGGCTTTCCTCCTCCCTCTCTTCCAGCGCGCAGGCGTTGTACTCTTACTCGGCCAGCGGGGGGGATGCCGGCAATGACGGCGCCTCCCAGGACAGCTCGGAAACCCTGCGGAGCCGTTTCCTGGAGGAGTTGCAGAAGGGGGCGAACGATTACTATAGCCAGACTCAGGGGAGCGGGGACGGAACGGATAGTGCCTCCGGTTCCGGAAGCGGCGTTTCCCGGGCGGATTTTCTGGCCCAGACTCAGGCGGCGGGAAATGACTTTGCCTCCGTGCTGCAGCAGGGGGGCGGGGTGGCCTATATGAAGGCTTTCCTGTCCAAGGCCTACTCCTCGTAGGCTTGAGGGGCGCCGCGCGCGATCAGGCCGGGGAGACGAAGCCCGCCTTGATCGCGTAGCGGGTCAGGCCGACGGCGTCCCGGATGTTCAGCTTGTTCATGATGTTGGCGCGGTGGTTTTCCACCGTCCGGGAGCTGACATGGAGTTGCGCGGCGATTTCCTTCGACGAAAGTCCCTGGGCGACCAGCTGAATGATCTCCCGTTCCCGCGCGGTGAGGTGCGGGCGGTCGTGCTGGGGGTTGACCAGGTGCTCGCGGAGGACTTCCGTGATGCGGGGACCGAAGAAGGTCTTGCCGCTGGAAACCTCGCGCAGGGCCTCGCTGAAGGTTTCCAGGGGGGCGCTTTTTTCGACGAAGCCGTGGGCGCCGCAGGCCAGCATTTCCTTGAGCATGGCCGGGTCGTCGTGGGCGGAGATGGCCAGCACGCGCAGGGTGGGGCGCTGCGGCATGACGCGGCGGAGGACTTCCGCGCCGGGGATCTTCGGCAGGATGACGTCCAGGACCAGCATGTCCGGCTGGAGTTCCTGGCAGAGCTTGAGGGCTTCCTCGCCGTCGCTGGCCTCGCCGACGACGGTGAAGTTTTCCAGGGGCTTGAGGACGGCGACGATGAGCTGCCGGAGCATGGTCTGGTCGTCGACGACCAGTACGCGCGTCTTTTTGGGCTGCGCTGCTTTGGATGATTCCGCGTTTTTGGTGCCCATATAAAGGGTACTTAAGTATGAAACCTGATTGACGTCAAAAAGCAATGCCGTGATTTCGGTTTGTCAGGGGATGGGGGAGGGGATCACAATGGACGTCCCCCCCGCGGTATGGAAATCCTCGTCGTCGACGACAGCAACATCGCCCGCCGCCTGACTAGCCAGCTCCTGCGGAGCCTGGGCCACCGCTCCGACGCGGCGGAGAGCGCGGAGGAGGCCATTTCCCTCGTCGCCAAGAAAGGGTACGACATTATTTTTCTGGACCTGCACATGCCTGGCATGGGCGGCCTGGAGGCGATGGCCGCCATCCTCAAGAAGGTCCGCAAGAACCGCCCGCCGCCCGCCGTGGTGGCGCTCACGGCGGAGAATTCCGAGGCGCAGCGCCAGGCCTGCCTGGCCGCCGGAATGGCGGGCTTCCTCACCAAGCCCTGCCGCCGGGACGAGATGTCCCGCGTGATCGAGGCGTGCCAGAAACATGAGGACGTCTCCGCCTTCCGCCCCGGCCTCCGCCCGGCGGAGGGCGGCTGGACGCATGAGCCTTTCCTGCGCGCCGGTACGGTGGAGGCGCTCAAGCGTTTGCCGGGGGAGAACGGCGGCAGTCTCCTGCCGGAGATGATCGCCGCGCTGGAGAAGGACACGCCGAAGACCGCCCGGCAGATCGGCGTCCTCCTGCGCGCCCGCAGCTGGAAGGCGGCGCGGGAGGGCCTGCACAAGCTCATCGGCAATTTTGAGGTGATCGGCTCCCCCCGGCTGGCCGCCTTCTGCCGGGCCTGTTCCGCCCATGTGAAGGACGCGGAAGGCGGCAAGCGCGGCGCCGGGCCCGCCGTGCGCCGCCTGTGGAACGATTTTTCCAACGAGTTTGCCGCCCTGAAAGACACCTTGCGACGCGACGGCTGAAGTTCTATTGTCCCAAACTTATGTATACCGTTAAGGCTTATTCCGCGAAAAGTCCTGCATCTCCCCTGGCTCCCTACACGCTGCAGCGCCGCGATCCGCTGCCGCACGACATCCAGATGGAGGTTCTCTACTGCGGCGTCTGCCACTCCGACCTGCACCAGGTCCGCAACGAGTGGGCCGACTGGAACCCGACGGAGTATGACTGCGTTCCCGGCCACGAGATCGTCGGCAAGGTGACGAAGGTCGGCGACAAGGTGAGCAAGTTCAAGGTGGGCGACTACGCCGCCGTCGGCTGCATGGTCGACTCCTGTAAAAGCTGCGTGAACTGCAAGGACGGCTTCGAGCAGTATTGCGCGGAAGGCGCCACCTTCACCTACAACAGCCCGGACAAGGTCTCCGGCGGCCATACCTACGGCGGCTATTCCAACGGCCTGACGGTCACCGAGTCCTTCGCTTTGCGCGTCGCGCCCAGCCTGGCGGAGAAGAACCTGGCCGCCGTCGCTCCTCTGCTTTGCGCGGGCATCACCACCTACTCCCCCCTGCGCCACTGGAAGGTGGGTCCGGGCCAGAAAGTCGGCATCATCGGCCTGGGCGGCCTGGGCCACATGGGGGTGAAATTCGCCGCCGCCTTCGGCGCGCATGTGGTCATGATCACCACCTCCCCCGGCAAGGGCGCCGACGCCGAGCGCCTGGGCGCCAAGGAGGTCCTGGTCTCCAAGGATCCGGAGCAGATGAAGAAGCACGCGGGCACCTTCGACTTCCTCCTGGACACCGTCGCCGCGGAGCACGATCTGAGCGCCTATCTCTCCCTCCTCAAGCGGGACGGGACGATGACCATGGTCGGCATCCCGGACAAGCCGCTGCCCATCCACACGGTGACCCTGGCCTTCCCGCGCCGCCAGCTGGCGGGCTCCGTCATCGGGGGCATCCCGGAGACCCAGGAGATGCTCGATTTCTGCGCGGAGAAGGGAATCTTCTCCGACATCGAGCTGATCCCCATCGACAAGATCAACGAAGCTTACGAGCGCCTGCTGAAGAGCGACGTGAAGTACCGCTTCGTGATCGACATGAAGACCGTCTAAAGAAGCGGGGGTCCAAGGGGCTTGCCCCTTGCGTCTGTCCCGCCGCTTCGTGATCGACATGAAGACGGTCTAAAGACCGTTGCTCAGGCCTAGATTCGGGTTTGCACCCATGCGGGCCCCCGCTACAAAGGGGGCCTGCATGACCCCGGATTCGGCCACGTCCTCCCTCAATGGCGCGATCGCCATCTCCTTCCTCTCCGGTTCCGTCCCGTACGGCTACCTGATCGGGAAGCTCAAGCGCGTCGACCTCCGCCAGCACGGCAGCAAGAACATCGGCGCCACCAACGTCTGGCGCGTCCTGGGGTGGAAGTGGGGGCTGCTCGCCTTCACCCTCGATTTCCTGAAGGGATTCGTCCCCGTCGCCCTCCTGCGCCACTCCCTCGGCACGATGGCCTCCGCTCCCGGGGGGCAGTGGATCCTCGTCCTGGCCGCCCTGGCCGCCGTGCTGGGGCACGTCTTCACCCCCTGGCTCAACTTCCGGGGCGGAAAGGGCGTGGCCACCTCCGCGGGCGTCCTGGCCGCCATGCTGCCGGCGGCCTTCAACGTCGTCCTCGGCACCTGGGTCCTTTTCTTCGCCGCCACGCGGATCGTCTCCCTCTCCTCCATCATGGCGGCAGTCATCCTGCCGGTGGCCACCCACTTCCTCTATCCCGGACAGAAGCTCTTCCTTATCTTCTCCCTGGCGGCGGCCCTGCTCACCGTCGTGCGCCATAGCGCCAATATCCGGCGCCTCCTCCGCGGGGAGGAAAAGCCGATCGTCCCCAAGAAAAAGAAGCCGTGAAGGTCGGCATCCTTGGCGCGGGAGCCTGGGGGCGGGCGATCGGCTCCCTCCTGGAGCGCAATGGCCACGCCGTCTCCTACCGCCACCACTTCGACCGCGACTGGCCGGAGGGGATCGAGTCCCTCGCCCTGGCTCTCCCCGTCTCCCACTTGCGGGAAACCCTCTCCCGCTTCCCCGCCCCCGGCGTCCCCGTCCTTTCCTTGAGCAAGGGGATGGAGACGGGGTCCGGCCTGCGCGTCAGCCGGATCGTCGCGGAGGCGTGGAAAGAGGAGCGCGTCGCCGCCCTGTCCGGGCCCAACTTTGCCGGGGAGATCGTCCGGGGGCTGCCCGCCGCCGCCGTCGTGGCCGCGGAGGACGAGGCCCTGGCAGGCCACTTCCAGAGCCTTCTCCACCAAAAGAGCTTCCGCCTCTACCGCTCCGGGGACCTGGCGGGCGTCGAGCTGGGGGGCTCCCTCAAAAACGTCTACGCCATCGCCGCCGGCGTCTGCCGGGGGCTCGACCTGGGGGAAAACGCCTTCGCCGCTTTGGTCACCCGCGCCCTGGCGGAGATGACCCGGTTGGGCCTGCGCCTGGGCGGCCGGGCGGAAACCTTCGCGGGCCTGAGCGGAGCGGGGGATCTCCTGTTGACCTGCGGCAGCGCGCAAAGCCGCAATTTCCGGGTAGGGCAGGGGATCGCCCAGGGGCGCTCCCTGGAGGCCATCGTGGCGGAAACCGGCCTGGCGGAGGGAGTCTCCACCACCCGGTCCGTCGCGGGGAATCCCGCCATCCCGGCCGAGGCCCGGCCGATCGCCTCCGGCGTCGCCGCGCTCCTCTTTGACGGGGCCTCCCCGCGGCAGGTCGTGGAAGGGCTCCTGGAACGGGCCGTCCACGCCGAATAGAACTTCCCAAGTTTTTCAAAGCCGGTAGCGTTGCGGGGTGAAGCCCAAGTCTCTTGAGTTCCTCGGCCGCCTCCTGAACACCCCCAGCCCCTCCAGCGGCGAGGCCGCCGGGCAGCGCGTCTGGCTCGACTACGTTACCCCCTACGCCGACGAGGTGGGAACCGACGCCTACGGCAACGCCTGGGCCATCCTCAACCCGAAGGGGACGCCCCGCATCATGGTCGGCGGCCACGCGGACGAGATCGCCTTCCAGATCCAATATATCTCTGAGGAGGGCTTCCTCTACTTCGCCCCCGTCGGCGGGCCGGACCCGGCCCTGGCCCGGGGCCAGCGCGTCGAGATCCATCACGAGGGCAAGCGCGTCCTGGGCGTCATCGGCTCCCTGGCCATCCACATGCAGGACCGGAGCAAGAAGGCCGAGGCGCCGGAATGGCACGACCTTTTCATCGACATCGGCGCCGCCGACAAGAAAGACGCCGAAAAGCGCGTCTCCGTGGGCGACCTGATCACCTACACCGTCGGCTTCGAGCAGCTCAACGGGGAGGTCTACGTCGCCCGCGGCTGCGACAACCGCGTGGGCACCTTCGTCGCGGCGGAGACGCTGCGCCTCTGCGCGGAGCGGAAGGGGAAGCTGGACGCCTGCCTGATCGCCGTCTCCACCGTGCAGGAGGAAAACGGCCTCTACGGCGCCAGCATGGTCGGCTACTCGATCAACCCGGACGCCGCCCTGGTCGTCGACGTCTGCCAGGCCACCGACATCCCCATCACCAGCAAGAAACGCTTCGGCGACATCCGCCTGGGCAAGGGCCCGGCCCTCAACCGCGGCAGCGTCAACCATCCCGTGCTGGTCGACCGCCTGGCCCAGGTGGCCAAGAAGCGGAAGCTCAAGCACCAGTGGGGCATCGACAGCCGCTGGTCCGGCACCGACGCCGACGCCATCTTCAAGCAGCGCGGCGGCATCCCCGTGGCCGCCCTGGGCATCCCCAACCGCTACATGCACAGCCCCATCGAGGCGATCCACCTGGGCGATCTGGAGACCCTGGCCGAATTGTTGCACCAATTCGTGGCCGATGTATCCTCGAAGGACCGCTTCAAAGTCAAAATCTAGCCCATGATAAAGCGCCTCCTCCACACCCGCTACCGGGTCGACGACCTGGAAAAGACCGTCTCCTTCTACCGGGACGTCCTGGGCCTCGAAGTGGTGAAGACCCACACCTCCCCGCGCGGCTCCTCCCTGGTCTTCCTGAAGACTCCCGGCAGCGAGGAACTGATCGAGATCAGCCATTTCCCGAAGAGCGGCCCCGTCCGCGTCGACCCCGACCTGACCCACCTGGCCTTCGAGGTCGACGACCTCGACGCCTTCGCCGCCGAGGCGGCCAAGAAGGGCTACCCCCTGAGCGACGGCCCCACGGAAAGCGGCTCGGGCGAGTCCCGCTTCGCCTTCATCGACGCCCCGGAGGGGTACGAGATCGAGCTGATCGAGTACAAGAAAAAGTAAGTGAGGCCGCTGATCCTGGAACCTTCCGTCCTGGCGGCGGACTACGGCAACATCGAGCGCGACATCCGCGCCGTCGAGGCGGCCGGGGCCGACGCCATCCACGTCGACATCATGGACGGCCACTTCGTGCCGAACATGAGCTTCGGCCCGGACTTCGTGGCCACCCTGCGCCGGATCACCCGCCTGCCGCTGGACGTCCACCTCATGATCCAGCAGCCGGACCGCTACGCCCGCGCCTTCATCGAGGCGGGCGCCGACACCCTCACCGTCCACCTGGAAGCCTACCACGACGTCTCCCGCACCCTGGAGATCATCCGGAACATGGGCTGCCGCGCCGGGCTGGCCGTCAACCCGCTGACCCTGATCGAGAAGGCGGAGAAATACTTCAAGTGGGTCGACATGGTCCTCTGCATGACCGTCAATCCCGGCTTCGGCGGCCAGGCCTTCATCGTCGAGGTGATGGAGAAGGTCCGCCAGGCGCGCGCCTTCCGCCAGCAGCACAATTTGAACTTCGACATCGAGGTCGACGGAGGCCTCAATTCCGAGACCATCGGGCCCTCCGTCGTCGCCGGAGCCAACGTCATCGTGGCGGGCAGCTCCATCTTCGGCCAAAAGGACGTGAAGGCGGCCGTCGAAAACCTCCGCCGCCGCGCCACGGAGGCCAACGCAGCAGGTTAGCTTAGACCATGGACAGAGAACTCATCCGCAATTTTTGCATCATCGCCCACATCGACCACGGGAAGACGACCCTCTCCGACCGGCTGCTGCAGGCCACCGACACCATCTCCGAGCGGGAGATGCAGAACCAGCTCCTGGACTCCATGGACCTGGAGCGGGAGCGGGGCATCACCATCAAGGCCCACCCCGTCACCATGAGCTACAAGGCCAAGGACGGGAAAACCTACCGCCTCAACCTCATCGACACCCCCGGCCACGTCGATTTTTCCTACGAGGTTTCCCGCAGCCTCTCCGCGTGCGACGGCGCGCTCCTGGTCATTGACGCCGCCCAGGGCGTCGAGGCGCAGACGGTGGCCAACGTCCACCTGGCCACCAAGCAGAACCTGACCCTCATCCCCGTCATCAACAAGATCGACCTGCCCAGCGCCGACGTCCCCTCCGTCCAGCGGCAGGTGGAGGACCTCCTGGCCATCCCGGCGGAAGAGTCGATCCCCTGCAGCGCCAAGGCGGGCCTGGGCATCACCGACATCCTGGAGGCGGTCGTCGCCCGCATCCCGCCCCCGACTCCCCAGCCGGACGAGACCCTGCGCGCCCTCGTGTTCGACTCCCTCTTCGACACCTACCGCGGCGTCGTCACCTACGTCCGCGTCTTCTCCGGGGAGCTGAAGGCGGGCACGCAGATCTACCTCATGGCCACCAACAAGACCTACGAGGTCAAGGAGGTCGGCATCTTCACGCCCAAGATGACCCGCGTGGAGAAGCTTTTGCCCGGCTACACCGGCTACCTGATCGCCAACATCAAGAGCCCCACGGAGGTGAAGATCGGCGACACCATCACCACCGCCATCGCCCCGGCGAAGGAGCCGCTCCCCGGCTTCAAGCAGATCACGCCGATGGTCTTCAGCGGCATCTACCCGATCAACACCGCCGACTACGAGCAGCTGAAAGTCGCCCTGGCCAAGCTCCAGATCAACGACGCCGCCCTTCTCTACACGGCGGAGAGCAGCGTGGCGCTGGGCTCCGGCTTCCGCTGCGGCTTCCTGGGCCTGCTGCACATGGAGATCGTCCAGGAGCGCCTGCGCCGGGAATACGGGATGGACATCATCGCCACCTATCCCAGCGTCATCTACCAGATCCGCCTGACCAACGGGGAGGAGATCGAGGTCGACAACCCCATCAAGATGCCCGACCCCTCCGTGATCGACGAGATCCGGGAGCCCATGGTGAAGGCCTTCATCATGATCCCCAACGAGAACATCGGGGACATCCTTCAGCTGATCATGGAAAAACGGGGGCAGTGCGAGCACACCGAGTCGGTCGACAGCAAGCGCGTCATGCTCCGCTGCGACCTGCCGCTCTCGGAAATCCTCGTCGACTTCAACGACCGCATCAAGTCGATCACCCGCGGCTACGGCTCCATGGACTACGAGGCCTCCCCCTACCGCGCGGGGGACCTGGTGAAGCTGGACATGCTGGTCAACGGCGAGCCGGTCGACGCCTTCTCCTCCATCGTGGACCGGGAAAAGGCTCCCGGCCGCGGCCGTCAGATCGCCGGGCGGCTGAAGGAGGTCATCCCGCCGCACCTCTTCCGCATCGCCATCCAGGCCGCCATCGGCGGAAAGATCGTCGCGCGCGAGGACGTCGGCTCCCTGGGCAAGAACGTCACGGCGAAGTGCTACGGCGGCGACATCACCCGCAAGCGCAAGCTTTTGGAAAAGCAGAAGGAAGGCAAGAAGCGGATGAAATCCTTCGGCAAGGTCGACATCCCGCAGGAGGCCTTCATCGCCGTCCTCAAGACCGACGTGGAGTCGTGATGAAGGGCTTCTTCTCCCGCCGGGCGCGGCACGCCCGCCGCCTGCGTGCCCAAGGGGAGGAATTCCTCGCCGCCTTCCGCAAGCACCGGCTCTACCGCAGCGACCTGCTCGCCCCCGCCCAGCGGGAGGAGGCCCTCTCCTTGGAGAAACGCCTGGCCGCCGCCGTGAACGCGAAGGACGCCCCCCGCCTGGAAGCCCTCCTGCCGGAGGGGGACCGCCTGGCCGCCGCCCTTTTCCCCGCCCGCCCCGGCGACGTTTGGCGGGAGAACCTGGAAGTCGTCTTCGTCGCCATCGTGGCCGCCCTGGCCCTGCGCGCCTACTTCCTGCAGCCCTTCAAGATCCCGACCGACTCGATGAAGCCGACCCTCTACGGCATCCAGACGGCCGCCGCCACGGAGCCGCCGCCCTCCCTGCCGGTGCGGATCTTCCGGCAGGTCGTCTTCGGCCGCAGCTACGGCGCCGTCCGCTTCGACCACCCCGTGACCCTTACCGGCATGCGGGGCGGCAGCATCCCGCCGTGGTTTGAATACACCGACCTCTCTTTCGACACCGGGGAGACCGCCCGCGTCTGGGTCAGCCGGGAGGCCCTCTATTCCCGCCTGGGCCTGCGCCTGGGCCAGCGCTTCGCGCCGCCCCAGGAAGTCGTCCATTACGTGAACGAGGCGGGGGATCAGGTCCTGGTCAACAAGCTGGCCTACAACTTCCGCCTGCCCCATCGCGGGGAGGTCTTCGTTTTCCGCACCAACGGCATCGAGGGGATCGAGGCGGGGCTGCGCCAGCGCGGCATCTTCACTTCCGAGTATTACATCAAGCGCTGCGTCGGCGTTCCGGGCGACAGTCTGCGGCTGATCCCGCCCTACCTGGAAATCAACGGTTCCCGCACGGAGGGGGTCAACGCCGCCATGCGCCGCGTGGAGGCGGCGGAACACGGCTACCAGGGCTACGGCCAGCTGCGCGGGCAGAACTTCCTGGCCACGCCGGAGGAAACTTACCGCATCGAGCCCGATTCCTTCTGGGCGATGGGGGACAACAGCTACAACAGCCTGGACAGCCGCTACTGGGGAGCCGTGCCGCGGCCGAACCTGGTCGGCACGGGAGTCTTCGTCTACTGGCCCTTCGGCCCCCGGTGGGGCTTTATTCGTTAGCCTTTGCGGACCAGCGGGGCGACTTTCTCTCCCAACAGCCCGATGGCGCGCAGCGCCTTGGCGTGCGGCAGGGTGCCGGGGCTCATCTGGATCGTGATCCGGTCCACGCCGCCCAGCGCCTCGCTCCGGGAGAGGATCTTTTCCGCCATCGCTTCCGGCTCCCCGATGAAGAGGGCGCCGGTGGGCCCCAGCAGCGCGTCGTAATGGGCGCGGGTGATCGGCCCCCAGCCGCGTTCCTTGCCGATCTGGCCGAACATCCGCGCGTAGCCGGGGAAGAAGTCGTCGGCGGCCTGCTTGGCCGTCTCGGCAAAGTAGCCGAGCACGTGGATGCCCACCTTCAGCTTTTCCGGCGGGTGCCCGGCCTTGGCGCCGGCCTGCCGGTAGAGGTCGACGAGCGGGCGGAACCGGTGGGGCTCCCCGCCGATGATGGCCACCATGAGCGGCAGCCCCAGCGTCCCCGCGCGGACGAAGGAGGCGGGCGTGCCGCCGACGCCGACCCAGACCGGCAGCAGGTCCTGCTTTGGCCGGGGATGGACGCTCTGGCCGGTGAGGGGAGGGCGGTGCCGCCCGGACCAGGTAATTTCCGGCTGCGCGCGGAGCTTTAAAAGGAGGTCGAGCTTCTCGGCGAAGAGGGAGTCGTAATCGTCCAGATCGAGGCCGAAAAGGGGGTAGGCCTCCACGAAGGAGCCGCGCCCGGCGACGATCTCCGCCCGCCCGTTGGACAGCAGGTCCAGGGTGGCGAAGTCCTGGAAGACCCGCACCGGATCGTGCGCGGAGAGGACGGTGACGGCGCTGCAGAGCCGGATGCGCCGCGTCCGCGCGGCGGCCGCCGCCAGGAGGACGGCGGGCGCGGAGTCGAGGAACTCGGGCCGGTGATGCTCCCCGATGCCGAAGACGTCCAGGCCCGCCTGGTCGGCCCGCGCGACCTCTTCCAAAAGGTTTTGCAGCCGCACGACGGGGTCGACCAGGGCGCCGCTGACCGGATCGGCCAGCGTGGCGACGAAACTGTCCAAGCCGATTTCCATCCGCGCCTTATTCGGTGGGGAGGGGGATCATCCGGCTGACTTCCGACCGCAGGCGGTCGAATTCCTTTAGCCACTCGGCCAGGGCGCGGCGGCGTTCGGGGTTGGTCTCCAGCTTTTCCAGGGACTTCGCCAGGTTCATGCCGTAGTAGAGGGACTGCCACTGGAGGGTCAGGTAGAGCTTGTCGAAGGCGGGCGTCTTGGCGGCGAAGATTTCCTTGGCGTGCGCGGCGCTGATTTCCTTGCGGGCCTCCGCCTCCACGGCGGGCAGATGGCGGTTTTTCAGGTCGAGCGACTCGTCCTGCTTGTCCCAGGCTTCCAGCTCTTTGGCGATTTGCTTGTAGAGCGCGGCCAGGCGCTTGATGGTTTCCTTTGTCTCCGGCAGGGCGGTCTTGAAGAGGAAGATGCCGTCGGCGTTCTTGTCCTCGTTGCAGAGGTTTAGGAGAAGGGCGTAGCCGTCGCTCAGTTTTTCGGCGCGGGTGAATCCGGCGCGGACGGGGGCTTCCGCCCGGACGGAGGAGAGGGTCAGAACCGTGAGCAGGGCCAGGAGGAAAAGGCGCATGGCCCGTATCTTAACCGAAAAAAGAGGATGCGCCAGTACCCCGCCTGTTACATTATGGCGGCGTGATCCGCACGATCGTCGCCCTTTGCCTGGCCCTGCTCCTCCTCGGCCTGGGAGAGGCCTATTGGTTTTGCAAGCGTCCGCTGGCCCCGTCCGGCGGCCTTTATTTCTGGCGGCCGGTCCACCTGGGCGTCATCCCCTTCCGCCAGAACGATCCCCGCTGGGGGCGGGACCTCATCGGCCGGCGCGGGGACACCCTGGGCGCGCAGGGGTGCGCCGTCACCTCCGCCGCCGCCATCCTGGCCTCCTACGGCGTCGCGCTGACTCCGCAGACCCTCAACCAATTCCTGAACACCCACGGCGGCTACACGCCGGAGGGGTGGCTGATCTGGGAGAAGGCGGCCGCCTTCCAGCCCGGCGTGGCGGAAAAGTCCTATGAGGACGATGCCTCCTACTACCTCATCGACTCCAGCCTGATGCGGGGCGTCCCGGTCATCGTCCGGCTCAAGCTGCGGAGCGGGCGCACCCACTTCGTCGTCATCATGGGGAAGGAAGGCTGGGACTACCTCATCTGCGATCCGGGCGCGGGCGCGTCGAAAGGGTTCTACCCGCTGCGCCAGATCGGCTCGCAAATTTACGCCCTGCGCGCCTATCGCCGCCTATGAAAGCGAAGCCCCCCCTCGTCTCCGTCCAAGGGCTCTCCGTGGAGCGGGACCGCGCCATTCTGAAAGATATCGACTGGACGATCCGGCCCGGCGAGCACTGGGTGCTTTTGGGCGCCAACGGCTCCGGCAAGACCTCCCTCCTTAGCGCCCTGACCGGCTACCTGACGCCCAGCGCGGGGGAGATTGAGCTGCTGGGCAAGCGCTACGGCGCGGCCGATTGGCGCGTCTTGCGGCAGGCCGTGGGCCTGGTCAGCGCGGGCATCCAAAAGCGGATCGAGCCGGAGGAAACCGCGCTGGAGATGGTCGCCAGCGGGCGGGACGCCGTCCTCAATTTCTGGGGGAAGCTGACCCCCGCGCTGCGCCGCCAGGCGCTGCGGCGGCTCCGGCAGGTGGACGGGGCGCACCTGGCCGCCCGCCCGTGGTGGCAGCTTTCCCAGGGAGAACGGCAGCGGGTCCTCATCGCGCGGGCCATGATGTCCTCCCTCAAGATCCTCATCCTGGACGAGCCCTGCGCGGGCCTCGACCCGGTGGCGCGGGAGGAGTTTCTCGGCTTCCTCGCCCGCTTCACCAAGGCGCGCGGCGGCCCCGGCCTGGTCCTGGTCACGCACCATGTGGAGGAAATCGTCCCCGGCTTTACACACGGCCTCGTCCTGCGGCAGGGGAAGGCCCTGGCCTCCGGGAAGATCGGCTCCGTCATGACCTCCCGGGTCCTCTCCGCCGCCTTCGGCGCGCCGTGCCGGATCGGCCGGCGCGGGGGGCGTTACGCCTTCGCTTTGACGGGGAAGGCAAAAACCCCGCACTTCGCCTTCTAAATAGCCGAATTAACTAGAGTGAGAACGACGCTCAAGGGTTTGGGAGCATGGGGAGTGGCCGCGGCGCTCTCCCTTCCCGTCCAGGCTTCGATCCCTTCCTCCTGGCGCCCCCCCGTGGAGCCCCGGGGCCAGTGGGCCGGCTTCCTGGACACCGATGGCAACCTGCAAGGCCTTCCCGAATACGGCGCGGCCCATTGCTCCGCCGAGCGGCCTGTCGTCGTCACCCTGCCGCAGGACGGCCGTAATCTCACCATCGGCTGCACGCTGAAGGGGCCCCTGGCCGTCGAAGAGCCGCCGCCCGCCCTTGCCTTTCCCGACAACTTCCTCAACCGCCCCTTTTGGTATCCCGTCACGTACGATCCCCATCCGCCCCGCCCCTTGGCTTTCAGCCGGGATGGGGAGGCGGCGGCCAAGAGGGGCCTGGATATCTCCGCCTGCGACCTGCGGCGGCCCGTTCACATCGCCCTGCCCCAGGGAGAAGGACGCGGGGAAGCCCGCGTCGCCTGTTCCTCCCGGGAATAGCGGTTGACGGCCTTTTAGCTATTCCTAGACTCGTGCCTTTTTATGGCACGCGAACTCACCTACGTGGCGGTCAACCCCTACACGATCTATAAGTCCCGTACGGGCGGCATCCTTTCCCGGCTGCTGACCCGGACCGCCCTCGACCTGGTGGGCGCCGTCATGATCGCCCCGGACCAGGCCTTCGTCGACGCCTACGCCGAAACGATCGTCACCGACAAGGACCCCGCCCGCCGGGCCTACCAGGAGCAGATCCGGGACTACGTGAAGCGCAACTACGCGCCGGACGCCTCCGGCCGGCCGAACCGGATCATGGTCCTCCTCTTCGAGGGAGAGGACGCCGTCCGCAAGACCCTGGAAGCCGTCGGCAGCCTGCGGGGGAAGAGCGGCCAGGGCGGGGAAACCATCCGCGACACCTACGGCGACCTCATCGCCAACCCGGACGGCACCCTCCGCTACTTCGAGCCCGCCGTCCTCGTCGCCCCCACGGCGGAGGACGCCCAAAAGCAGCTCCGCCTCATGGCCAAGCACGTCGCCGCCAAGGGCCCCCTGCTGGAAAACGCCACCCCCACCGCCGGCCAGCCCGGCCACCAGCGCACCCTGGTCATCATCAAGCCGGACAACTTCCGCTTCCCCAGCGGCCGCCCGGGCAACGTCATGGACCTCTTCTCCCGCGCCGGTCTCTACATCGCCGGGGTGAAAGTCCACCGCATGTCCGTGGAGCAGGCGGAGGAATTCTACGGCCCCGTCCGCCAGACCCTGCTCAACCAGCTGCGGGAGCCCACCGCCCAGCGGGCCAAGGAATTGTTGGAATCGGCCCTCTCCTTCTCCGTCGGGCCGGAGACGCTCAAGCAGCTCGGGGAGATCCTGGGCCCCCTGGCCGGGGAGGACCGCTTCCAGACCATCGTCAAGTTCATGGCCGGGCGCGCCCCGCGGGACTGCGCCACCGCGGCGGAAAAGAAGGAGCCCGGCAGCGAGAAGTGCATCGTCCTCATCTACGAGGGGATCGACGCCGTGAAAAAGATCCGCGAGGTCCTGGGGCCCACCGACCCCTCCAAGGCCCCTCCGGGCTCCATCCGGCGGGAGTTCGGCCAGACCATCATGGTCAACGCCGCCCACGCCTCCGACTCGGCGGAAAACGCCCGGCGGGAGATGGAAATCGTCCGCATCCAGGAAAATAATTTTAAAGCATTGATCGACGAGGCGTACGGCTCGTAAGCTGGACGGCTCAATTTTAGAAACCCAAAGACCCCATCGTAATGATTATGGAAGCCGCCTCCCGTCTGCGCAAAATCACCCCCTCCCTGACCCTGTCCATCGACAGCAAGGCCAAGGCCATGAAGGCCGAGGGCATCGACGTCATCAACTTCGGCGCCGGTGAGCCCGATTTCGACACCCCCGACCACATCAAGGCGGCGGCCATGGGCTCCTTGGACGCGGGCTTCACCAAATACACTCCCTCCTCCGGCATCCCGGAGCTGCGCACCGCCATCAGCGAGAAGCTCAAGGCCGACAACAACCTGGACTACAAGCCCTCCCAGATCGTCGTCACCTGCGGCGCCAAGCACGCCTGTTTCAACGCCATCCTGGCCGCCATCGAGCCGGAGGACGAGGTCATCATCCCCGCCCCCTACTGGCTGAGCTACCCGGAAATGGTGAAGATCGCCGGCGGCAGCCCCGTCGTCGTCCAGACCACCGCCGAAAGCGGCTACAAGATCACCCCGGAGCAGTTCGAGGCGGCCATGACCCCCAAGACCCGCCTCATCATCCTCAACAGCCCCGGCAACCCCACCGGCGCCGTCTACACCCGCGACGAGCTGGCCGCCCTGGCGGAAATCGCCCTGGCGGAGGACATCCTCATCCTTTCCGACGAGATCTACGAGAAACTCGTCTATGACGGGGCCAAGCACTTCAGCATCGCCTCCCTGAGCAAGGAAGTCTACGACCTGACCTTCACCGTCAACGGCTTCAGCAAGCCCTACGCGATGACCGGCTGGCGCCTGGGCTACGTCGCCGCCCCCGAGTGGGCCGCCAAGGCGATCGACTCCCTCCAGAGCCAGACCACCTCGAACACCACCTCCTTCGCCCAAAAGGGCGCCCTGGCCGCCTACAAGGGGCCGCAGGACTGCGTCGCGCAGATGGTCACGGAGTACGACGTGCGCCGGAAGATGGTCGTCGAGGCCGCCTCCAAGCTGGGCAAGGTCAGCTGCGTCACCCCGCAGGGCGCCTTCTACGCCCTCTTCAACATCTCCGGCACCGGCCTGAGCTCCACCGCCTTCGCCGAGCGCCTGCTGGAAAAGCAGAAGGTCGCCGTCGTCCCGGGCATCGCCTTCGGCGATGACGAGACCGTCCGCCTCTCCTACGCCACCAGCCGCGAGAACATCGAGAAGGGCCTGAAGCGGATCGCCGAGTTCGTGGCGACCCTCTAACCCTTCCCGGAGTCTCTCCGTGGAAAACCTGGTCATCATCGGCTCCGGCTGCGCGGGGTGGACGGCCGCCGTCTACGCCGCGCGGGCCAACCTGAAGCCGCTCCTGGTCACCGGCGAGCAGCCCGGCGGGCTCCTCACCACCACGACCATCGTCGAGAACTACCCCGGCTTCGCCGAGGGGATCGACGGCAGCGCCCTCATGGAGGCCATGCAGGCCCAGGCCAAGCGCTTCGGCACCCAGGTCCGCTACCTCACCAAGGTGGAGAAGGTCGACTTCTCCGCCCAGCCCTTCCGCCTCACCGTGGACGGGGAGGAAGTCCTGGCCCGCGCCGTCATCATCGCCGTCGGCGCCGGGCACAAGCACCTGGGTGTCCCCGGCGAGCACGAGCTGGAGAACAAAGGCGTCACCTACTGCGCCACCTGCGACGGCGCGCTCCCCATCTTCCGGGACAAGCCCCTGGTCGTCGTCGGCGGCGGCGACTCCGCCTGCGAGGAAGCCCTCTACCTGACCCGCTTCGGCTCGGAGGTTTACCTCGTCCACCGCCGGGACAAGCTGCGCGCCTCCCCCATCATGGCGGAGCGCGCCCTCTCCAACCCCAAGATCAAGCCCGTCTGGAACACCGAGGTGGAGCGCGTCCTGGGCGAGGGCGGCAAGGTTTCCGGCGTCGTCCTGCGCGACCTCTCCGGCCAGACCCGCGAGCTGGCCTGCGCGGGCGTCTTCGTCGCCGTCGGCCACCGGCCGAACACCGCCGTCTTCGAAGGCCAGATCGACCTGGACGAGGGCGGCTACGTCCGCCTGGGCCAGGGCAGCCGGACCAACGTCCCCGGCGTCTTCGCCGCGGGCGACTGCGCCGATCCGGTCTACCGCCAGGCCATCACCGCCGCGGGCATGGGGTGCGCCGCCGCCATCGACGCGGAGCGCTATCTCGCCGGGCTTCCCTAGGCCGGTTTTCGCCATGAAGTGCGACGTCCTCATCGCCGGCTGCGGCTTCGCGGGGGCGGTGCTGGCGGAACGCCTGGCCAGCCAGTGCGGGCTGCGCGTCGTCGTCGCCGACCGGCGCGGCCACATCGGCGGCAACGCCCACGACGCCCCGGACGCCGCGGGGATCCTCCTCCACGTCTACGGCCCCCACTACTTCCGCACCAACGCGCCGCACCTCGTCGACTACCTCTCCCAGTTCACGGAGTGGCACCCCGTCGAATACAAGATCCTCTCCTGGAGCGACGGGCGCTACTGGCAATTCCCGATCAACCTCAACACCTTCGAGCAGCTCATCGGCCGCCCCTCCACCACGGAGGAAATGGAGGCCTGGCTGGCGGAAAAGCGGGTCCCCATCGAAAAGCCCGCCAATTCGGAGGAAGTCATCGTCTCCCAGGTCGGTTGGGAGCTGTACGAGAAATTCTTCCGCAACTACACGCGCAAGCAGTGGCGGCGGGAGCCGAAGGACCTCGACGCCAGCGTCTGCGGCCGCATCCCCGTCCGCACCAACCGGGACGACCGCTACCTCTCGGAAAAATTCCAGGCCCTGCCGAAGGAGGGCTACACCAGGCTCTTCGAGCGGATGCTCAGCCATCCGAACATCGAGGTCCGCCTCCACACCGACTACCGGGATCTCCTGCCCGGCTCCACCCACCGCCACCTGGTCTACACCGGCGCCATCGACGAGTATTACGGCTTCCGCTTCGGCCCGCTCCCGTACCGCTCCCTGCGCTTCGAGCCGGAGACCCTGCCGCAGGAGCAGTTCCAGCCCGCGATGCAGGTCAACTACCCCAACGACCACGACTACACCCGCATCGTCGAAATCAAGCACGCCACCGGGCAGAAGAGCCCGGTGACCACCATCGTCCGCGAATACCCGGACGACTATGGCCCGGGCAAGGAGCCTTACTACCCCATCCCCGCGCCCGACGCGCAGGCGATCTACCGGCGCTACGCCGAGCTGGCCGCGCAGGAGAAGGACGTCAGCTTCGTCGGGCGGCTGGCCAGCTACCGCTACTACAACATGGACCAGGTCGTCGCCCAGGCCTTGACCGAGTTCGAGAAACTGAAGGCGAAGTTCCCCCATGTCCCACCTGCCTCCTGAGAAGGGCTCCTCCTACTGGGGCTCTCCCGCGCAGCCCTACTGGTTCCGGGGCGTCAACCCCAGCGCCGACCTCGTCCTCCTGCGGGACGGCGCCCGGGGGAAGGAAGTCCTCCTCGTCCACCGCGCCCCGACCGCTCCCGCCGAGGCCGGGAAATGGGCGCTTCCCGGCGGCTTCATGGAAAGCGACGCCGCCCGGGGCCATCCCTGGAAGCCGGGCCGCGAAACCGCCCGCCAGGGGGCCGTCCGCGAGACGCGGGAGGAAACCAGCCTCGACGTCTCCGCCTGGATCGAGCGCCTCCGTTGCGTCGGCATCTTCGAAGGGGACGGCCGCGACCCGCGCGACAACGCCGAGGCGTGGGGGAAGAACGTTTCCTACGTCCTCGACATCGGCTCCCATCCCTTGCCGGAACCCGCCGTCCAGGAGGAGACGGACGGGGTGGAATGGGTCCCCCTGGCTCTCCTTTCCGGGCGGGAGCTGGGTTTCGACCACGCCGCGATCATCGCCCGGGGCGTCGCCGTCGCTTCCGGCTTCCTTCCCGCCTGCGACGACCGGGGCGAGCTGTTCAAGGGGCTGGCCTTCCGCCGCAGCGGCCCTCTTCCGGGGGACGAGGGGCGGCAGCCGGTGCGGGAACGCTAGGTCGTGAACACGACCTAGGCACGGCCTTTGCTTTGCTTCGTTCATGGGCCAACCCTACCGGCATCCGGGACCTAATCTGACCGCCGACCTGGTCCTCCTGCGGAACGGCGCGCAAGGCCGCGAAATCCTCCTGGTCCAGCGCTCGGAAAACTCTCCCGCCGAGCCCGGCAAATGGGCCTTGCCCGGCGGCTTCGTCGAGACCGACGCCGCGCGGGGCGAGCCCTGGAAGCCCGGCCTGGAAACGCCCCGCCAGGCCGCCGTCCGGGAAACCAAGGAGGAGACCCGCCTCGACGTGAGCCGGATCGAAGGCGGCCTGAAGCGGATCGGCGTCTTCGAGGGAGGAGGTCGCGATCCGCGCGACAATGCCGAGGCGTGGTCGAAAAGCACCGCCTACGTCCTCGACATCGGCGACACGCCGTTGCCGGAGCCCGAAGGGGCCGACGACGCCGCGCAGGCCAAATGGGTGCCGCTGGCCCGGGCGGTTTCCCTGCCGCTCGCCTTCGACCACCGCCGGATCATCGCGCAGGGCGTCGAGATCGCCGACGGCAAGCGCAGGCCGGAGGAGGAGCTGGAGGCCTGGCGGGGCTTGGATTTTCGGCGCGGCGCTCCTCTCATCCAGGCGGCATCGACGGATCGGGAAATCGGGAAGTAGCCTTGTCTAAGGGCCCGCCTCTTCTAACCTGAAAGGGTGACGCTCCGCCTCCTCCTTGCGGTTTTTCTTTCCCTCTCCACCCTGGCCTCCGCCCAGGCCATTTCCTCCAAACCCGGCCACTCCCGCCATGCCGAGGCCGTCCTCCTGGCCGAGCCCGCCGGAAAGGATGCCTGGACCGTCGCTCTGCGGCTTACGACGACTCCCGGCTGGCATACCTACTGGCGCAATCCGGGGGACGCGGGGTTGGCCACCTCGATCGAGTGGAAGCTCCCCTCCGGTTGGAGCGCCGGGCCGATCGAATGGCCGGTGCCGCAGCTGATCTCCCTGCCTCCCCTCATGAGCTACGGCTATGAGGGAGAGGCCTGGCTCCTCACCGAGGTGAAGGCGTCCGGCCCCGGCGCGCTCCACGCGACGGTCCGCTGGCTGGAATGTTCCGCCGACACCTGCATCCCGGCCTCGGCCGACTTCACGCTCGCGCTCCCTGCGGCCGCCGCGCCGGGGAAGGACCCCCGCATCGCCGCCGCCCGCGCGGCGCTGCCGCAGCCGTGGCCCGGCACGGCGGCGGTGAAGGCGGAGGGCGACGCCGATGTGGTCGAGCTTTCCGGCGGGCCGAGCCTCGGCACGCTCCGCGCCCGCTTCCTGCCGTTCGACTCCGGCCTGATCGACAACGCCGCGCCGCAGCTCTCCGTCCACGCCTCCGGCGGCGGCACCTGGCGGGTGAAGCGGGACGCCAACGCCCCCGCGCTGAAGCCCGGCGCGACGGTCGACGGCCTGCTGGCCGGGATCGACGAGGCGGCGGGCAAGCCCGTCGGCTGGCAGGTCGCCCTCCGCGTCGCGGAGGTACCCGCCCCGTCCTCCGCCTCCGGCTTTTCCTGGCTCCTGGTTTTCGGCGCGTTCGCGGGCGGCCTGCTCCTCAACCTCATGCCCTGCGTGCTGCCGGTCCTGGCGCTCAAGGTCCTTTCCCTGACGCGCTCCGGCGCGGGGAAGCGGGAGGGCCTTCTCTTCACCCTGGGCGTCCTCGTCTCCTTCTGGGGCCTGGCGGGGCTTCTCCTGGCCCTGCGGGCCACGGGGGAAAAGATCGGCTGGGGCTTCCAGCTTCAGTCGCCTTCCTTCGTCATCCTCATGGCGGCGCTTTTCCTCCTCATCGCGCTGAACCTCTTCGGCCTCTTCGAGGTCGGCCTGATGGCCTCCGGCGCGGCCGGGCGCGCGTCGGGCCGGGGAGGGGCGTTTTGGAGCGGCGTGCTGGCCGTCCTGGTCGCCAGCCCGTGCACGGCGCCTTTCATGGGCTCGGCCCTCGGCGTCGCGCTCACCGCCTCTCCCTGGGTGGCGCTGGTGCTCTTCACCTCCCTGGGCCTGGGACTGGCGGCGCCCTACCTCGTCCTGGCGGCCAATCCGGCGTGGCTCCGCTTCGTGCCTAAGCCCGGCCCCTGGATGGAGCGGCTGCGGCAGTTCCTCGGCTTCCCGATGCTGGCCGCCGCGCTCTGGCTCGTCTGGGTCGATGCGGCGCAGGTCGGCCTGGCCGGTGGGTTTCTCCTCCTGGCCGCGCTCCTGGTCCTTTCCCTGGCAGCCTGGCTCTACGGGCTCTCCCTCCAGCCGGGACGTCCCGGCGCGAAGGCCTTCCTCTCCATCGCCGCTGTCGTCCTGGCCGGGGCGGCGCTCACCGTCGCCATGGCGCGGCAGGAGCCGCAGGCCGCCGCCGCATCGGGGCAGGGCGCGTGGGAGCATTTCACCCCGGACCGCCTGGCCGCGCTGCGTGCGGAGGGGAAGCCGGTCTTCGTCGACTTCACCGCCACCTGGTGCCTCAGCTGCCAGGTGAACCGCCGGATCGCGCTGGAAGACGCCGCCGTCCGCCGGAAATTCCAGGAAAAGGGCGTCGCGCTCCTGGAGGCGGACTGGACCTCCCGCGACCCGGGGGTGACCGCCGCGCTGGCGGGTTTCGGGCGGCAGAGCGTGCCGCTCTACGTTCTCTACGTTCCGGGAGAGGAGCCGCGGGTGCTGCCCCAGCTCCTCACGCCGGGCCTTGTCCTGAAGGCGTTGGACGCGCTGCCCGCGCGGTAAAGTAATGAGGGCGCGGCTCTTCTCCTGCCTCTTCCTGGCGGCGTGGTGCGGCGCCGTCTGGCTCTTCCTGGACTGGGCCGCGCAGCCTTCCCAGGCTCCCGTGGACGATTGGGGGCGGCGGCTCGATTGGAACGTCTTCTTCACCCGCTACCTCCTGCCGGAGATGCCGGTGGCGGAGCGGTTCGATTTTCCCCTGCGTCCGCCGGACGGGGAGGGGGCCTTTGTCGCCAAGCCCTTCGCCTTCCACGGCCACGCCGGGGAGGACTGGAACACCGCGCCGGGCAACGGCGACCTGGGCGAGCCGGTCCGCTCCCCCGCTGACGGCCGCGTCGTCCTGGCCCTCGACTTCCAGGGGGGATGGGGAAAGGTCGTGTTGGTCGATTACCGGCTGCCGGACGGGTCCGATCCGGCGGCGGTGGAAATGATGTTCGCGCAATTGAGCGAGACCGCCGTGCAGCCGGGCCAGCTGGTGAAGCGGGGCGAGGTCCTGGGCAAGGTGGGCAACGCCGACGGGGCTTACGCCGCACACCTTCACTGGGAAGTGCGGCGGGTGATCGGGCTGGGCTTGGGCGGCGCCTACGCGGACGATCTAAGTCCCTGGCTCAATCCCAGCGCCTTCGTCGCCGCGCGGCACGGCGGCCCGTCCCGAGTCAAACTGCTTCCCGCCTCCCAATGGGAGAAGTGGGGGGACGATTAGGGCCCGGGCTTGATGTAGTAGCCGGAGGCCTTCCAGGCGTCGCCGACTTTCTCGAACGTGACGGTCTCGATCGCGCGGGGGAGCCGCTCGAAGGAGGTGTGAAATTGCGCGAGGACGAAGTCCCCCTGCTGCGCCCCGGTGGGGCTGGCCACGACGGTTTGCCGGGAGGCGGAGGCGATCCGGCGGCCCAGGCATTTCCCGTAGGGCGCGCGGGCGGTCTGCAGGGCGTTCGCCCAATCCTTTTCCGTGACCGCCTTTTGGAAGGAAGGCGCGGCGTCCTGCCAGCTGCGGTCGTAGAGGTGGTTGTCGATTTTTTGCAGCCAGGGCTGCATGGCGGCCTCGGCGGCGGCCGTTTCGTCGGCGGCCCGCGCCGTGCCGGCCAGGGAGGCGAGGAGGAAGGCCAGGAGGAGGAAGGTTTTCCGAATGGAGGTCATGGCGCGGTGAAGAAGTCCTTCGCCTTCTTGAAGAAGCTTTCCTGTTGAGGGTGGGTCTTCTCGTCGCAGATCTCGGCGAATTCCTGGAGCTTGGCCCGCTGTTCGGCGGTGAGGTGGGTGGGCACCTCGATGAGGATGCGGGCGTGCATGTCGCCGTGGCCGCGGCCGCGGACGTCCGGCAGGCCCTTGCCCTTCACGCGGAACATGCGGCCGTTCTGGCTGCCGGGGGTGACTTTGATGCTGGCAGGGGTGCCGTCCAGGGTGGGGACGCTGACCTCCCCGCCCAGCGCCGCGCGGGCGAAGCTGACGGGGACGTCGCAGAAGAGGTCGCTCCCCTCCCGCTTGAAGATCTCATGCTCGGCGACGTGGAGGACGACGTAGAGGTCCCCGGCCTCGCCGCCCTGGAAGCCTCCTTCCCCGTGGCCGGAGGAGCGGAGCCGCGCGCCGTTGTCGACGCCCGCGGGAATCTTGACCCGGACGCTGGCCTTGTGGCGGATGCGGCCCTCTCCGCGGCAGCGGTGGCAGGGTTTTTCGATGACGCGGCCGTTGCCCTGGCAGCGGGGACAGGTCTGGGCCACGGTGAAGAAACCGCGGCTGACGCCGACCTGGCCCTGGCCCGCGCAGGTGGGGCAGGTGACGACCTTGGTGCCCGGCTCCGCGCCGCTGCCGGTGCAGTGGGGGCAGGTGTCGAGCTTGTGGAAGGTGATCTCCTTCTCGCAGCCGCGCGCGGCTTCCTCGAAGGTCAGCTCCAGGTCGTAGCGGAGGTCGGCGCCGCGGCCGCGCTGGCCCCGCCCGCCGCCGCCCCCGAAGGCTTCCTCGAACATGCTGCCGAAGATGCCGCCTCCGGCTCCCCCGCCGCCGCCGAAGACCTCGCGGAAGATGTCGAAGGGGTCGTGGAAACCTCCCGCCCCGCCCCCGCCGCCGCGCGCGTCAAAGGCGGCGTGGCCGAAGCGGTCGTAGGCGGCGCGCTTCTGGGGATCGTTGAGGGCCTCGTAGGCCTCGCCCAGTTCCTTGAACTTTTCCTCGGCCTCCTTGTCCCCCTTGTTCTTGTCCGGGTGGTATTTGACGGCCAGCTTGCGGTAGGCCTTTTTGAGTTCCTCGGTGGTGACGGTCCGTTCGACCATCAGCACCTCGTAGTAGTCGCGCTTGGTGGAGGCCATTTTACTTCGCGGAAGCCTCGGCCTTCTTGCCCTTCTTTTCCGGAACGCCTTGGGAGACGACGACCAAGGCGGGGCGCAGGAGCTTGCCCTTCAGGGAGTAGCCCTTGCGGCGCTGGGAAATGACGGTGCCTTCCGGCTGGTCGGAGGGCTCGTGGCCGATGGCCTCGTGCTGGTGGGGGTCGAAGGGCTTGCCCACGGCGTCGATGGCCTCCAGGCCGGAGTCCTTGAGGAAGTTCTGGATCTGGCCGAGGACCATCTGCAGGCCGACGGCGATGGCCTTGGCGTCCTGGGCTTGGCTGGCGGCCATCATGCCCAGTTCGAAATTGTCGACCACGGGCAGGAGGGTTTCCAAGAGGCCCTCGTTGGCGAAGCGGATGGCGTCTTCCTTTTCCCGGGCCATCCGTTTGCGGGAATTGTCCCATTCGGCCAGGGTGCGCACGGCTTTGTCCTGGGCCTCGGTGGCCTTCTCCTGCCAGGACTTGGCCAGGGCGGAGGAGACGACGATGTAGGCGGGATTTTCTCCGGTGATCTCTTCTTTCATAGGGAAGGGGGGAGTTTATGCGTTTTTTTGCCCGGGGTCCAGCCGTTGGAGGGCCAAAAGGGTGATGTCGTCCGCCTGGGAGCCGTCCTGGCCGAACTGCCGGACCCGATCCACCAGGTCCTTCACCAGGAAGTCGACGCTCTGGGAGCCGGACTCCTTCAGGGCGGCCCGCAGGTTCTCCTGGCCGAATTGGCGGCCCTGGGCGTTGGGGGTTTCCGTGAGGCCGTCGGTGTAGAGGACGAGGGTGTCGAGGGGATCGAGGCGGATTTCGACGTCGTCGATCATCTGGTCGAAGACTTCTCCCGGGTCGATCCCCAGGGCCAGGCCGGGGGCGCTGACCGCCTCGATTTTCCCGGTGGCGTGGCGGTGGAGGAGGGGCGGCTCGTGCCCGGCGCGGGCCAGGCGGACGGTCCCGGCGGCGGGGTCCAGGACCAGGTAGGTCATGGTGATGAACATGTCCTCGCGGATGTCGGGGAAGATCTGGCGGTTGAGCTCGCGCAGGATCTGGGCCGGGGAGGCCGACTGCGGCGCGATGCTCCGCAGCATGCTGCGGCACATGGCCATGATGAGGGAGGCGGGGATCCCCTTGCCGGAGACGTCGGCGATGACCAGGCCCCAGCGGCCGCCGCCCACGGGGACGAAGTCGTAGTAGTCCCCGCTGACCTGCTGGGCGGGGAGATTCAGCGCGGCGGCGCTGAAGGGGTCGAGCTGCGGGGAGGCTTCCGGCAGGAGGATGCGTTGGATCTCCCGGGCCGTCTCCAGGTCGGAGTCGAGCTTGCGCTTCTCCGCCAGCTGCATGGAGAGCCGGGCGACGTGGAGGGAGTAGGCCGCCTGCTGGGCCACCGTGCGCAGGATGTTCAGGTCGGCCTCCGTGAAGGCGTGGCCGTCCCGGCGGTTGGCGGCGGCGATGACGCCCAGGATCTCCCCCCGGTATTCGAGCGGCACGGCCAGGTAGGAGTGGGCCTGCAGGGGCTCCTGCTCGAAGAAGGGAAAGCGCGGGTCCTTCGCCGCGCTGCGGATCAGCTCCGCCTTGCCGCTGCGGGCGGCGGCGGCCAGCGGGGCGGGGCTTTCCAGGGGGACCGGCTCCCGGCGCAGGAAGGAGCCCAGGCGCAGGCGGTCGCGGGCCAGGTCGTCGGCGGCGTCCGGCGGCACGGCCAGGGGAGGGGGGAAGGGGCCGTCCAAGGCGGCCAGGCGGAGGGTCTTCCCTTCCTCGTCGAGCATGTAGAGGGCGCCGCTCTGCGCGTCGGTCACGTTGGTGGCGCAGTGGAGGACGACCTGGAGGAGGAGCTTTTGGTCGAGGTCCTCGCTGATCGCCTCCCCCAGTTCATGGAGGAAACTGAAGTAGACCCGTTTTTCCTCCTGGAGGACCAGGAGCTCCGCCCGCAGCTCCTCCCGCTGGAGGGCGTCCCGGGCGGCCCGGCGGCGGGCCAGGAAGAGGACGGAAAGGAAAAGGGCGGCGACGATCAGCCAGGGAATCATGGCCGATGCGGGAGCCTAATCGACGGACTGGCCGAGGTCTTCGCGCAGGTAGGCGACGACGTCCTTGAACTTGGTCGCGTTCTGCTGGTCCCACTTGATGAGGGTCTCGTGGGCCTGGAGCATGAGCGCGCCGGTCTGTTGGCGGCCCGTGGCGGGCCCGTCGAGCTGTTCCAGGGAGACGCCCTCAAACTCGGGCGGCTTCAGGTGGAAACGGAAAAGGCGGTCGAGGCCCAGATTCTGAATCAGCTCCGCATTGCGGTGGCTGGCGTGGATGACCTCCACCAGGCCGTGTCCGGCAGTCCGCAGCTTCAGGCCGATGCCGGCCAGGATGCCCAGGAAGGTGCTGTCCAGATAGCTGCACTCCTTGAGGTCGATCAGGAAGTCCTCGGCGCCCGTCTTGAGCATTTCGTCGCAAAACCCCTTCAGATGGGCGGCGTTCTGAAAGGAGCCCCGGCCCCGCACCTGGACATAGACGAGCTTGTCGCGGCGGGCTACCTGGACGGTCGATTTTTCCACAGAGGTACTCTGCGCCAAAGCCTCCCCGGGAGTCAATGTCGGGGAGGAGACACTTCTGGGTTGAATCGGCGTGAAAAGGGGAAGATACTCATTTTCTTCTACCGATGGCCGCCACCAAGCCGACCCCGACTCATGCATACGCCGAGGTTTGGGGCATCCTCTGCTTCGGCGGGGTGCTGTTGACTGTCCTCAGTCTCTTCTCCTATGACGCCTACGACATCGGCGTCAACACCTCCCAGGCCAACCTCCAGATCAACAACGCCATCGGTCCGGTGGGGGCCTACCTCTCCTTCTTCCTTTTTGCCTCCTTCGGCATGGCCGCCTATGTCGTCCCGCTGCTGCTCCTGACGGCCAGCATCGCCTTCGTCCGAAAGTGGGAGATCCCCTGGAAGGAGTGTTTCTTTTGGGCCGTACTCTTTTTGGCCGGGCTCTGCGGCCTGCTCGACCTGCCCCCCAGCTTCGCGGACGGGTGGCGGCGGAAGATCGACGTGGGGAGCGTGGGCGGCTTCTTCGGGGAAAACCTGAACGCCTTTCTCCTGGTCCGTTTCCTGGGCCGGACCGGCGCGGCGATCCTCCTTAGCTCGATGACGATCACCTCCTTCATCTTCCTCTTCCGGCAGCGGCCCATCGGGCTGGCCATCGCCTTTGCGGAGTGGTGCGTGGAGAGCTGGCAGGAATACCTGGAAAGCCGCCTGGAGAAAAAAGAGGGCTCCGCCGGCCGCATCGCCGTGGCGGAGCGCCGCCTCCGCCAGGAAGAGCAGATCCTGCAGAAGAAGATCACCCGCCTGGCCAAGGCCCCTCAGCCCGCCGCCGCCCCGGCCGCCGCGGCCATCCCGGAACCCCGCGTCATCGACACCTCCTACACCCCCGCATCCGTGCCGGAACCAGAGCCCGCCGCCGTCCAGGCCGCACCGCCGGCGGAGGAAGAGGTGGAAGAGCCCGCCGCGGAGGCAGCTCCCGCCCCCAAGCGCGCGCCGAAGAAGGCCCCCGCGCCCGCCGCCGTCCCGGCGGGCCCCGTGCCCGACTTCACCGGCTACGCCCTGCCGCCCCTCGACCTCCTGCAGAAGAACAACGCCGTCGCCCGTCCCCAGGCCACCTCGGAGGCGGAGCTGCGGGAGAACGCCGAACTGCTCGTCGCCACCCTGCGCACCTTCGGCATCGAGGTGACCCCGGGCGACATCACCAAGGGAACCACCATCACCCGTTACGAGGTCTACCCCGCTCCCGGCGTCCGGGTCGACCGCATCGTCAGCCTCCAGCGGGACCTCGCCCGCTCCCTCAAGGCGGAGCGGATCAACATCCTGGCCCCCATCCCCGGGCGCGACTCCGTCGGCATCGAGATCCCGAACACCTCGAAGGTCCCCGTCGTCCTGCGCGACCTCTTCGAGACGCCGGAGTGGACCGCCGCCCTGGCCAAGGGGAAGATCCCCTTGGCGCTGGGGAAGGACGTCTACGGCCAGACCCTCGTCGCCGACCTGGCGGAGATGCCCCACCTCCTCATCGCGGGAACGACCGGCTCCGGCAAATCGGTCTGCATCAACTCGATCCTCCTCTCCCTCCTCTTCAAGTTCACCCCCGCCGACCTGCGCCTGATTCTCGTCGACCCCAAGCAGGTCGAAATGCAGGTCTACAACGCGGTGCCCCACCTCGTCGTTCCCGTCGTCGTCGAGCCGAAGAAAGTCCTCGTCGCCCTCAACTGGGTCATCAAGGAAATGGAGAAACGCTACCGCATCCTGGCCCAGACCGGCGTGCGGAACATCTCCGCCTTCAACGGCCGCGTCCGCACCCCGGCCAAGCCCGCGTCGGAAGAGGAGCAGATGGACCTGCTCGATCAGCAGGGCGGGGAAGGGGAGGCGGACGACGAGGGCGCGCCGCCCGCGCCGAAGTCCCCCGCGGACGACATTCCCGACCGCCTCCCCTACATCGTCGTCATCATCGACGAGCTGGCCGACCTCATGCAGACCACCTCCGCCGAAGTGGAGACGGCCATCGTCCGCCTCTGCCAAAAGGCGCGCGCGGCGGGCATCCACCTCATCGTCGCCACGCAGACCCCGCGCCGGGAGGTCATCACCAGCCTCATCAAGACAAACATCCCCTCCCGCGTCGCCTTCCAGGTGCCCAGCGCCCTCGACTCCCGCGTCATCCTGGACGAGAACGGCGCGGAAAACCTCCTGGGCAAGGGCGACATGCTCTACCTCCCCCCCGGCTCCGGGAAGACCCTTCGCGGGCAGGGGGCCTTCGTCTCGGACGAGGAAGTCCTGCGCGTCGTCGAGGCCGCGGCCAAGCAGGCCCCCAACACCTTCGACTCGGAAATCCACCGCAAGCTCAACCCCGGCGGCGGCGGGGGCGGCGAGGCCGTTTCCGACGAGGACCGGGAGCTCGTCCTTCAGTGCATGGAAGTCATGCGCCAGGAAAAGCGGGCCAGCACCTCCATGCTCCAGCGCCGCCTGCGCCTGGGCTACAACCGGGCCGCCTGGGTCGTCGACTTCCTGGAGCGCAACGGCGTCCTGGGGCCGGAAAACGGCGCCAAGCCGCGCGAAATCCTGGTCGACCTCGACCAGTTCGATCCCGAAAGCCTCTTTGCGGGTTGATAAACCCCTTCCCCTTGATACCGTGACGAATTCCCCTTTCATAACGATGAAAAGCGTCGGTACCCAATTGCGCGAAGCGCGCGCCGCCCGCGGCCTGACCTCCAAGGCCGCCGCCAAGCTCACCAAGATCAAGGAACAGCAGCTCCTCCAGCTGGAAGCGGAGGCATACGACCAATTTCCCGCCCCCGCCTACGTCCGGGGCTTCGTCCGCATCTACGCGCGGACCCTCGGCCTGGACGAGGAAGCCGTCCTGCGCGACCTCGACCAGGTGCTGCTGAAGAAGGAAGACTCCCCCGCCTACCCCGCGCCGCTCCCCTACATCGACCGGAACGAGGAGCGCCGCTTCAGCCAGCCCCGGTTCCTCCGCCGCCTCACCTTCCTGGCCGCCCTGCTCATGGCCGGGGCAGTCCTCCTCATCCTGGCCATCCGCATCCGCCAGGTACTGCCCTCCTCCGCTCCGGCGCCTTCTGCCGCGGCGCCCGCGGCGGCTGCCATCGATCCGGTGCCCACTCCGCCCGCCGTCCCCGCTGATCCGGCGGACGAGCCCGTGGCCAAGGCGACGGCCATCGTCACCCCCGGGACTCCGGCAGCGGCCGCGCCCGCCCCGGACGAGCCCGTGGCCAAGGCCGTCCCCATCGCTCCCGCTTCGCCCGTCCCCGCCTCGGCGGCCGCCGTCTCCGCGCCCGCCCATCCCAACCCCACCCCGACTCCCGCCGCCAGCCATGAAATCACCACTCCCTGAGCCCCCCGCCGCCGCCGCCGAGGCGACGGTCAAAGTCGGCCTCATCTCCCTGGGCTGCGCCAAGAACCTCGTCGACTCGGAAATCATGATCGGCCACCTCCACCAGGCGGGCATGGCCATGACGCCGGACGCGGCGGAGGCCGACGTCCTCATCGTCAACACCTGCTCCTTCATCGACGAGTCAAAGGAGGAGAGCATCGAGGCCATCTTCGAGGCCAACCGCGACCGCGGCATGCACCGCCGCCGGGGCGGGCAGAAGCTCATCGTCGCCGGGTGCATGGCCCAGCGCTTCTCCAAGCAGCTGCCCAAGCTCATGCCGGAGGTCGACGCCTTCATCGGCCTGGACCAGATCACCAAGGTGGCCCCCATCATCGAGGGGCTCCTGGGCAAGGAGAAGGCCGCCGACGCGCCGGAAAACTTCGTCACCCCCAATTCCCGCTACATCCCGGACTACGACACGCCGCGCTTCCGCCTCACGCCGCAGCACAGCGCCTACGTGAAGATCGCGGAGGGGTGCAACCACCCCTGCGCCTTCTGCATCATCCCGCAGATCCGGGGCCGCCACCGCAGCCGCAGCATCGCCTCCATCGTTGAGGAAGTGCGCCGCCTGGCCGCCGCCGGGGTCAAGGAATTCAACCTCATTTCCCAGGACACCACCTACTTCGGCATGGACCGGTGGGAGGAGAAGGCCGGCCCGCGCCAGAAGATCGACTCCACGCGCGGCGAAACTCTCTGCGACCTCCTGCGCGCCCTCCAGGCCGTCGAGGGGGACTTCTGGATCCGCCTCCTCTACACCCACCCCGCCCACTGGAGCGACGAGCTGATCGAAACCATCGCCCAGTGCGACAAGGTGGCCCGCTACGTCGACATGCCCCTCCAGCACATCTCCCAGCACATGCTGGAGGCGATGCGCCGGGAGACTTCGGAAGAATACGTCCGCGACCTCGTCGCCCGCATCCGCAAGGGGATCCCGGGCGTCACCCTGCGCACCACCTTCATCGTCGGCTTCCCCGGCGAGACGGAGGACGATTTCCAGACCCTCCTCGGCTTCATCAAAGAGACCGAATTCGACCGCCTGGGCGTCTTCCGCTACTCCCAGGAGGAAGGGACCCGCGCCGCCAAGATGGAAGAGCAGCTCCCGGAGCCGGTTAAGAAAGCCCGCTGGAACCAGGCCATGGCCCTCCAGCGCGACCTGGCGGAGAGCGTCGGCGAGCGTTTCGTCGGCCGCCGCCTGCGCGTCCTGGTGGAAAAGCCCGGCATCGGCCGCACCCAGGGGGACGCCCCGGAGGTCGACGGCCAGGTCATCCTTTCCGGGGAGGCACCCGTCTCCACGTTCGTGGAGGTGGAAGTCACCGGCTGCCGCGGCTACGACCTCCTGGCCAAGGTTATCTAAGGAACGACTGCATGCACCGTTTCCGCGTCGCCCTGAACCTGCCGAACCAGCTCACCCTGGGGCGGCTCGGCCTTTGCGTCTTCTTCGTCGCGGCGATGTCGTTCGACTTTCCCTACAGCCGCACCCTGGCCCTGGCCATCTTCGTCGTCGCCAGCCTGACAGACTGGCTCGACGGCGCGCTGGCTCGCCGCTACGGCCTCATCACCGACCTGGGAAAGCTCCTCGATCCCCTGGCGGACAAGATCCTCATCAGCGCCGCCTTCATCGGCCTCATGGGGGACCAGGTCGGCGCGCCCATGTGGGTCGTCGTCACCATCATCGCGCGGGAATTCCTCATCACCGGCCTGCGCATCGTCGCCGCCAACCAGGGCTTCATCATGGCCGCCGAGCGGGCGGGCAAGCACAAGACCGTCTCCCAGATGGCCTTCGTCACCGTCGCCCTCATCCTGGAAAGCGCGGACGAGCTGGGCATCGGCGAGAGCCACTTCCTCTCCCTCCTCGACTTCGTCCAGCCGCTCCTCCTCTGGATCACCCTGGGCATCACCGTCGGCTCCGGGGCGATTTATTTCTACAAGAACCGCGGCCTCTTCGCCGACGCGGCGGAGACGGAGGAATCCTCCCGCCCCGCCTTCAAGGAATGGCGCTCCGTCGTCGCCGCCCTCGCCAAGGGGGAACAGGCCGTCATTCTGCGCAAGGGAGGCATCGCGGAGGGGAAAAGCGGCTTCCAGCCCGTCCACGAGCGCTTCTGGCTCCTGCCCACCCGCTTCCATGAGGAAGAGGGCAAGCTGAAGCCCGGCGCCGTCCTCCCTCCGGAGCACGCCGCTGACGAGGCCCCCGTCACCCTCTCCGCCTGGGCGGAGGTGGCCGAGGTCCGCTACCTGACCCGCTGGGAAGAGGTCGAGGCCCTGGCCCCGTTCCATCACTGGACCACCGAGGCGATGCGCGAGCGGTTCGATTGGAAAGAGCCCGGCCTCCACTGCTTCGTCCTGCGCGTATACCGCCTGGACGAGCCGGTCACCGTTCCTTGGCAGAAGAATTTCGGCGGCTGCCGTTCCTGGACGGAAGCGCCCGCCGACTGGGCCGGGCGCCCTTCCGTTCCCGCGATGGATGAGGCCGCCTTCGCCGCCCTGCGCCAGCGCGTGAACGGAGCGGTCGCCACGCCCGTTTCTTAAGCTATAGTGGGGCCATGCCTTCCGCCCTGGTCATTCTGGCCCCCGGTTTCGAGGAGATCGAGGGGATCACTGTCATCGACATCCTGCGCCGCGCTGAATTTACGGTGACGGCGGCGGGCCTGGTCCCCGGCGTCATCACCGCCGCGCGCGGCACGCGCCACTTGGCGGACGTCGACCTCAACGAAGTCCTGCGGAACGACTTCGACGTCGTCGTCCTCCCCGGCGGCGGACCCGGCACCGCCCACCTGAAGGTCGACGACCGTGTGAAGGCCGTCCTGGAGCGGCAGGCCGCCGCGGATCGCTGGGTGGCCGCCCTCTGCGCCGCGCCCACGGTCCTTTTGGAACACGGCTTTTTTCCCGACGCGCCGCTCACCTGCCATCCCTCCGAGCAGGCGAAGGTGCCGCCCGCCCGGCTCCGGGGCACACAGCGCGTCGTCGTCTCCGGCAAGCTCATCACCGGCCTGGCGGCGGGCGCGGCATTGGAGTTTTCCTACGAGATCGTCCGGCGCCTCCTGGGGGAGGAGGCCGTCCGCAAGGTCAACCAGGGCGTCTGCGCCCAGGGCCACCGCAATCCCGTGCTGGGCGGCGGTTTCCACCACACCGCCATCCAGGTGCGGAATTACGACGAGACGATCGCATTCTACAAGAAGCTGGGCTTCACCGAGAAGGTCGCCTGGAAGCACGACGCCCGCCGGGCGGCGATGCTCGACAGCGGCGACGGCAACTACCTGGAAGTCTTCGAGCGGGAGGCCCGGCTGGGCGAGATTCCGGCGGAAGGAGGAATCCTCCACTTCGCCCTCCGCACGCCGGACGTCGACGCCGCCCACGCGGCCGCCCTGGCGGCGGGGGCGACGGAGCAGCGCGCGCCCGCCGACGTGACGATCCCGAACGAGGCCTACCCCGTCCCCGTCCGCATCTCCTTCGTGAAGGCCCCGGGCGGCGAGGTGGTCGAGTTCTTCCAGAACGAGCTGACCTAGCTTAGCTAGGCAGCTTCTCCAGCGCCGCGATCCGGTCGTCGAGCGACGGGTGGTCGGCGAAGAGGGAGGCGTGGCGCGGGGCGCCGTTGATCTTGAAGGCGTTGAAGGCCGGGGCGCGGTTGTCGACCACGGGCGCGCCCGCCGCCACCTGCACCTCGGTGATCTCCTTCAGGCGGCGCAGCGCGGCCAGCATCGGCCCTTTCCCTTCCAGCGCGGCGGAGCCGGCATCGGCCCGGTATTCGCGGGCGCGGGAGTAGGCGTAGATGACCAGGCTAGCCAGGAAGCCGAAGAGGATCTGGAAGGCCAGGCTGGCCAGGAAGAAGCCGATCCCTTCCCCCCGCTCCTCGCGGCCGCCGGAAAGGGCGCGGTCCAGGAAGAAGGCGAAGACGCGGGAGAGGAAGATGACGAAGGTGTTCAGGATGCCCTGGAGAAGGGTCATGGTCACCATGTCGCCGTTGGAGACGTGGGTGATCTCATGGGCCAGGACGCCGGTCACTTCCTCCCGGGTCATGGTGTGGAGGAGGCCGGTGCTGACCGCCACCAGGGAATTGCTGCGGGAGGGGCCGGTGGCGAAGGCGTTGGCCTCCGGGCTGTCGTAGATGCCCACTTCCGGCATGGCGATGCGGGCCTTGGCGGCCTGGCTGCGGACGGTGTCGACGAGCCACTGCTCGGCCTCGCTGGAGGGCTTTTCGATCACCTGGATCTGGTAGGCCATCTTGGCCATCCACTTGGACATGGCCAGGGAGATGAAGCTGCCGGTGAAGCCGCAGACCAGGGAGAAGCCGAGGAGTTCCGTGTAGCTGATGCCGTTGGCGTAGAGCCAGTGGTCGACCCCCAGGAGGCGGGTCACGATGGTGATCGCCGCCAGGATGGCGATGTTGGTGAGGATGAAAAGGAGGATGCGTTTCATGGGTTGGGAAGCTCAGTTTAGGAGCCCTTATCCCCCGCGCAAGTGAAACTGGAAAGCTACTCCGCGGCGGGCCGGGAGAAGGTGGGGAGGACGGTGATCGCCTTGAGGGCGTCGACGGCCTGGAGAAGGATGATGTCCTTGGGCGCCAGGGGTTTGGATTCGGCCGCGGCCGGGGATTTTCTGCCCGCCCGGCGGATGGCTTCCGCCTGCGGGCTCTGGTCGCGGGCCAGGATGGTCTCGTTGACCTCCGGCGGGGCGGAGGTGGAGGCGATGACCTCGGCGGGGGAGGTGGTGTCGAGTTGGGCCAGGGCCAGGCGCTCTTCTTCCGGCGTCACGCTGACGGCGATGTCCGGGGTGATCGGCTCGCCCAGGAAGGGGTGGTCGTCCGGGCGGCGGACGGCGGCCACCGGCATGTGGAGGACCCGGCTTTCGTCCAGCCGGAAGTCGCCGAAGAGGGCGGCCTCCCCCGGCGTGGCCTGGCCGACGAGGATGGCGTTCCGTTCCCGGCGCAGCACGTCGGCCAGCGCCTCCGCCGCGCCGCGCGTGCCCGCGTCGACGAGGACGACGAGAGGGCCGTCGTAGACGGTGGCCGCCTCGTCGGAGGCCTGGGTCTTGTAGGACTTCAGAATGGTCTGCGGGCCGTCGACGGTGAAGAGGGCCTTTTCCGGGCGCATGAGGAGGGCGGCCAGGCGGGCGGCTCCGGCGAAGTCGGACGGGGCGGTGGTGCCCCGCAGGTCGAGGATCAGGCCGTTGATGGCCCGCTCCGGGCCGCCCTGGTTCCATTCCCGCAGCTGGCGGGAGAGGCGCGGCCAGCCGCCCGTTGGGCGCGGCCAGGCCGGGGGCGCGCCAGTAGCCGATGCGGCCGGGCAGGAGGTTGGTGCGGGTGGTCGGGGCGCTTTCCTTTTCCGCCGCGGGGACGATGCGGACGCCGGGCAGGCGGAAGAGTTCCCGGCCGATGTTCTCATTCGGCACCTTTTCCAGGCCGGAGCTGCGGAGGAGGGCGGGATCGTAATAGTTCTTTTCCAGCAGGGCGTAGATCGCGCCGTGGGAGGCGTCCGGCGCGGGGGACGCGGCGGTGGCGGGAAGGGTGATCTCGATCTTGGCCTTCGGCGCGGGCGGCTGGACCACCACCGCCGGGGGCGGCAGCGGGGCGGGCGCGGGCTTTTTAGGCGTGAGGGTGAGCGGAGGGGGCGGCGGAACGGCGGCGGCGGGCAGGACTTCTTCCTGGGCGGGCAGGACGATTTCCGGCGCGGGGGCGGCGGGAGGCTCGACGGGGGTGGCGTAGAGGATGATCTCGTCGTCCGGGATCATCTCCGCCGGGACGGTGACGGGCGGCGGGGAGGGGGGGACCGGCTTGGCCTTCGCCACGGGTTCCGGCTTTGCCTTGGCGGTTTTCTTGGCGGGGGCCTTCTTGGCTTTTTCCTTCTTGGCGGGGGGCGGCGTGACGGCCACGGCGGGCTTCACGGTGGCGTCGTCATCGGCGGCGGCCGGTTCCAGCGGTTTGGCGGAACGGATCTCTTCCGCGTCGGCGGCGTCGGCGGGTTTGGGGGCCTTCTTTTTCGCGGGGGCGGTCTCCGGCGGCTCGACGGGGAGGGCGGGGAGGATGGCGTCGTCCTGGGCCAGGACGGCCGACGGCGTGGGAAAGGGCTCCTGTCCCCGCGCGGGCACCGATAGGGCCGCGCCGGCCCAGAGGGCGCTGAGGAAAAGGGAGGCGGAGCGGCGCATGGTCACGTTTTTTGCTGGGCGCGGGCGCCGATGTCGCGGCGGAAGACTTTCCCCGCGAAGCCGATGCCTTCCACCAACTCATAGGCGTGGCGGCGGGCGGTTTCAAGGTCCCGGTCCCACGCCACGGCGGTGGCGACGCGGCCGCCGCGGGTGACGGTCCGGCCTCCCTTGGTGCCGGTGCCGGCGTGGAAGACGTAGCGGTTGCCGGTGGCGGGAAGGTCGATGCCTTCGATCGGCCCGTCGAGGCGGGGCGCTTCCGGGTAGCCGGGGGCGGCGGCGACGACGCCCAGGGCGCTCAGGTCGTTGAAGCGCAGTTCCAGGGAGCCCAGCTCCCCGCGGGCGACGGCGGCGGCGATGTCGACCAGCGGCGTTTCCAAAAGGGGGAGGATGACCTGCGTCTCCGGATCGCCTAGGCGGCAGTTGATCTCCAGGAGCTGCGGGCCGGTCGGCGTCAGCATGAGGCCGGCGTAGAGGATCCCCTTGTAGTCGATCCCTTCCTTCGGCAGCGCGGCCAGGAGGGGGGCCAGGACCTCTTCCTCGATGCGGCGGCGCGTGGCCTCGTCCAGGAAGCGGGCGGGC
The DNA here is from genome assembly GCA_028283855.1 of Verrucomicrobium sp. Taxonomy (NCBI): domain Bacteria; kingdom Pseudomonadati; phylum Verrucomicrobiota; class Verrucomicrobiia; order Verrucomicrobiales; family Verrucomicrobiaceae; genus Verrucomicrobium; species Verrucomicrobium sp. Next base: position 53,488 of record JAPWJX010000001.1, read on the forward strand.
GCGTAGGCGCCCATGCCGCCGGTGTTCGGGCCGGTGTCGCCGTCGCCCACGCGCTTGTGGTCCTGCGCCAGGGGGAGGAGCTGGTAGGTTTTCCCGTCGGTGACGGCCAGGACGGAGATCTCCGGCCCGGTGAGGCATTCCTCGATGACGACTTCCCGGCCCGCGTCGCCGAAGGCGCGGCGCTCCATGATCCGGTAGATGGCCTTGGCCGCCTCGTCCGGGTTCTTGGCGATGACGACGCCCTTGCCCGCCGCCAGCCCGTCGGCCTTGATGACCTGCGGGTAGGGGGCCTTTTGGCTGTGCGCGTAGGCTTCCAGGGGGTCGGAAAAGATCGCGCCGGCGGCGGTGGGCAGGCGGTGCTTGAGGAAGAGGCGCTTGGCGAAGGCCTTGCTTCCCTCCAGCCGCGCGGCGCTTTGGTTGGGGCCGAAGGCGGCCAGGCCCTTTTCCGCGAAGCGGTCGACGACGCCGAGGCAGAGCGGCTCCTCCGGCCCGACGATGGTCCAGTCCGGCCGCTCCTTTTCCGCCCAGGCCAGGAGGCCGGGCAGGTCGTTGGCGGCGATGGGGAGGTTCGTGCCCAGCTGGGCGGTGCCCGCGTTGCCCGGGGCGATGAAAAGCCCGGTGACGCGCGGGTCTTTCCGCGCGTGCCAGGCGATGGCGTGCTCCCGCCCCCCGGAGCCGATGACCAGGACCTTCATTATTGGGCGTCGTCTTCGTCCACCATCTGTACGACGGGGAGAAGGTAATAGGTCGGCTTTTCCGGCAGGTCGGCGGGCTTGAGGGAAAGCTCCGCCGAGCCTTTCAGGTCCTTCACCAAAGGCTTGGAAGGGAGCCCGGCGAAGAACTCCTGGAGGGAGCGAAGCTTCATGTCGGCCGAGTATTTCGTGCGGTAGGCGATGGGGATGATGATGCGGGCGCCGGTGTCCTCGACGATCTTGGCCAGCTCCGCGGGGTTCAGGTTGGGCGTGCCGACGGGCAGGAAGAGGACGTCGACGGAGCCGATCTGCGCCCGCTGCGTGGGCGTCAGCGGGTGGCCGATCGCCCCCAGGTGGCAGAAGTGGATGCCGTCCAGGGTGAAGGTGAAGGCAGCGTTGGTGATGCCGTGGACCTCGTCGTTGCGGGAGGGGAAGGTGGGCACGCCGCGGAAGAGGAGGCCGCGCGCGTTGTTCAGGCCGATGGCGGTGACGCTGGAGAAAATCTGCGGGCTGCCGGAGAGGCGGATGCTGCCGTCGTGGTCCAGGGTCTCGTTGCTGATGAGGACGACGTCGGCCGGCAGCTGGACGGGGAACTTGTAGGTGAGGGCGGAGCTTTCCGCGTAGGGGTCGATGGCGATGCGGACCCCCGTGGAGGTAATCAGATAAATGAAGGCATGGCCGTAATTGCGGAGGGTCAATGCGGAGGCCGCCGCGGTCTCTTCTTTCTTTTCCGCATGGAGGGAAACGCCGCCCAAGGCCATCGAAATGGCCAAAATGAGCAAAACCCAGGCGCGACGGAACATCTCCCCGCCAGGGTAGGGAAATACTCCTTAAATGGCAACTATTCCCGCCGTTAATTACTTGGTTTTGCGGGAAAGGTCGGGGGCGGCATCGCCGGGGAGAGGGGCCACTTCGCGCGCGCGGCGGAAATCGGCCGGTGGGGCGGCTTCGCAGCGGGCTTTGAGGAGGTCGTAACGGGCCTTCGTCGCGGGATAGCTCAGGATGAATTCCCGGGCGGATCCCTCGAACTTTTCCTGCCGCAGCATGGCGGCGGTGGCGGCAAGGAGCTCCTCGTTGGAGGCGGAGAGGGGCGGGTCAAATCGGACGTCGGGGGAGAACTGCCCGCGCGTCAGGTCGGCGCGGCGGCCGTCCGGCAGGATGTTGAAGAAATGGGAGTCGTGGAAGCCCCGGTCGTCGATCAGGACGTGGGCGATTTCCCCGCCCAGCTTTTCCTGGACCCAGGCGGCGGTGACGGCGCAGTGGCCCGCCGCCGGATTGTCCGGGGTCCAGGTCTCCTTGTAGTAGGTGGTTTCCCGGCACCAGGCCTGGCGCACCTGCGCTTCGACGGCGGCCAGGGAAGAAGCCATGGGGCTTACTTCGTGCGGGACTGCTCGGGGCCGCCCTGTTCCTGCTGAGTGGCGGGGCGCTTGGCCGCTTCCCACGGATTGCCCTGGGGCGGGATGTAGCCGGAGCTTTCCAGGGCGGCGATGACCTTCTCGGAAAAGCGGCGGGCCAGCGGATCGTTCGGCGGATTGAGGTAGGCCTGGACCGTCGGCTCGACGAGGGGGCGGATCTCCGCGTCGCGGCCCGATTCGCGGGCCAGGCGGGTTAGCTTGGCCAGGGAATACTCGGCCACGAAGGTGTCGCGAATGACCTCGGTGCGGGCCTGTTCGGAAGGGGATTTTTTCTCCAAGAGCGACTTGCCGCTGGCGATGGAAACGGCGGCGGTGACGATGGCGGCGGCCAGCTCCTTCGGCTCCTGGAAAGAGACGGTCTGGGCTGCGGCGACCTCTTTCAGCATCTCCTGATCCTGCGCCCCGTTCTTCCCGTAGAGGGGCAGAAGGGGGGTGGGCAGCTTGGTCACGTCGGGCTCCCAAGTCACGGGGAAGGTGGAGAGGTCCAGGTTCATAGTTACGGATTAATTCGGCTATTTAGAGCGGCCCGGGCCGGAAAACACAAAAAGAAATTGGAATCGACCCCCTCCCTGCTGCTAAACAAGACCCTCCCCGCCATGACCGAAACCGCCACCCCTCCCGTCGTCCAGCCCTGGTCCCGCAACAACCCCTTCCTCGCCCTCGTTTCGGAGAACAAACTCCTTTCCAAGGCCGGATCGAACAAGGACACCCGCCACATCGTCGTCGACATTTCCGGCAGCGGCCTGAAATACGGCGTGGGCGATTCCCTGGGCGTCCTGGCGAAGAACCCCGCCGCCCTGGTGGACGAGATCCTGCGCCTGCTCAAGATCGACCCCGCCGCCCCCGTCGCTGGTCCCGCCGGGAACATTCCCGTGCGCGAGGCCCTCATCAAGAACTACATCGTCAACCGCGTGGGCAAGAAATTCGTCAAAGGCCTGGCGGAGCGCCTGCCCGCGGGCGAGAAGAAAGCCGCCCTCGACGCCGTCTGCGCGAATGAGGAGGCGCTGGACGACTACGTCTTCACCCGCGACCTGGTCGACGTCCTCGTCGAGCACCCCGGCGTCACCCTGACGGCGGAGGAGCTAGTCAGCCTGATCAACAAGTCCCTGCCCCGCCTCTACTCCATCGCCTCCTCCGGCACCGTCCATCCGGAGCACGTCCACCTGACGGTGGCCGTCGTCCGCTACCAGACGCATAACCGCTGGAAGACCGGCCTGGCCTCCGGCTACCTGGGCGACCACTGCCCCGTCGGCTCCCGGGAGGTGCCCGTCTACGTCCAGCCGACGAAGCATTTCCACCTGCCCGCCGACGACGCGCCGATCATCATGGTCGGTCCCGGCACCGGCATCGCCCCCTTCCGCGCGTTCCTCCAGGAACGCCGCCACCGCGGGGCCACCGGCCGCAACTGGCTCTTCTTCGGCGACCAGCAGCGCGCCAGCGACTTCCTCTACGAGGAGGAGTTCGAGGATTACAAAAAGGACGGCTTCCTTACCCGTCTGGACACCGCCTTCTCCCGCGACCAGGAGCAGAAGGTCTACGTCCAGGACCGCATGCGCGAGAACGGCGCCGAGATGTGGAAATGGCTCCAGGAAGGCGCCTACTTCTACGTCTGCGGCGACGCCAAGCGGATGGCCAAGGACGTCCACCAAGCCCTCATCTCCATCGCCGCGGAGCACGGCAAGCTCCCCCAGGAGGAGGCCCAGGCCTACATCGAGACGACCTTCGCCAAGACCGAGAAGCGGTACCTGAAGGACGTCTATTAAAAGACGGAGAAGGTGAAGCACTCCCTCTTTTCCTGGCTGGTCCTCGGCTCCTCCGTGACCGTGGCGGTGCTGCTGGCCGTCAACTTCCTGTGGCTGCGCCGCCTGGCGCGGAAGCTCCTCCACGCGCAGATCCTCTTCTACAAGGCCGCCGCCCTCCTGCAGAAAGCGCAGAAGCAGCGGGCCGCGGAGATGGAAGCCGCGGGGGAGGAATCGGCCGTGCAGGAAGGCCGGCGCACCGCGATGTCCGTGGAGGGGCACGAGATCGAGATCGTCGAGGTCGACGGCAAAGAGGTCGTCTATTTCGACGAGGAGGCCTCCGAAGAGGAGCGCATCCGCATCATGAACTACCTGAAGAACGAGGGATTCCTTCCCTGATTTATCCTATGGACGAACGTTTTCTCAATGAGGCCGTCGCCGCCGCGCGCGCGGCGGGCAAGGTGCAGCGCGACGCCCTGGGCGGCCCCCTGGACGTCGACGCCGCGCTGGACCACGACATCAAGCTGCGCCTGGACCGCGACTGCCAGGACCTCATCACGGAGCACCTGCTAAAGGCCTTCCCGGACCACACCGTCTTTGGCGAGGAAGGCGGCAGCCCGCTGGGCGCCTCCGAATACCAGTGGATCGTCGACCCGATCGACGGCACGGTGAACTTCTTCTACGGTTTCCCCCACTTCTGCGTCGCCATCGCCCTCCAGCACAAGGGGGAGACGATCCTGGGCGTCACCCTGGACCCGAACCGGGACGAGCTGTTCACCGCCTGGCGCGGGCAGGGGGCCTTCTGCAACGGCCGCCGCCTCTCCGTCAGCAGCCGCACCCAGCTGAAGGAGGCGATGGTCTCCACCGGCTTCTCCAAGAGCAACGAGACCCTGGAGCAGAGCATTGAGCTGACCAAATACTACGGCCTCAACGCCCGCAAGCTGCGCATGAACGGCAGCGCGGCGCTCGACCTGGCCTACGTCGCCTCCGGGCGGTTGGACATCTACCTGGAGCGGACGATCAACCTCTGGGACGTCGCCGGAGGCGTCCTCTTCATCCAGGAGGCCGGCGGCCACGTCGACCTGAGCCCGCTGCCCAACGGCAAGGGTTACTCCCTCATCGCCAGCAACGGCAAGGTCCCCGTCCGGGCCTGGTAGGCTTGTTTTCCGGCTTCTTTCCGCCATCCTGGCGGGGTGAAGAAGGGGCTCCTGCTGCTTTGGCTCGTCCTGCCGGCCGGCTTCGCCCGGGCGGAAGGCATCGACTTTTCCTTCGACCCGAACAAGGTCAGCCCCCTGTCGGCCAAACGTTTCGAGCTGAAGGAGGCGGACGGTTTCGGCGGGATCGCCCCGGGCTTCGAAAAATCCTTCGCGCTCCCCTCGTCCGATTGGACCTTCCGCACCGCCAGCCTGGGCGGGCGGCAGATCTACGCTCCGGCCGTCGATTTTTCCAAGGAATACCGGACCCCCGCCGTGGCCCTGGCGCAGACCTCCTCCTCCCTCCAGGAAAAGACCGCGCCCTTCTCCAGCACCACCGTGGCGCCGCTGCCGGGACAGGCCCCCGTGTCCAAATTCGATCACCTCTTTGACGACAAGTTTTACCGCGGCCGGGAAGAAGACCTCATCCGGCAGGCGATCGACCGCCTCTCCGCCCAGAGCGACGCGGCCCTGGCCAAGCAGATCAAGCCCGGCGGCGGCAACGGCCCCTCCCTGACCGTCGATCAGGTCAAGGAACTGATCAACAAGGATGTGGCGCCCGCGCGGTGAATCGCCTAGCGTCGCGCCGTGCACCTCCCTTCCGTTTCCGAGATCGGCTACGCCGGCCTTTTCGCCTGGATTTTGGCCGAGCAGCTCGGCGTCCCCATCCCTGCCATGCCCGTCATTCTGGCGGCGGGGACCCTCGTCGCCTCCGGCAAGTTCGGCCTCCTTTCCTGCGTGGGCCTGATCCTGGTCGCCTGCCTGCTGGCCGACGGCATCTGGTATTACCTGGGCCGTTCCAAGGGCGTCCATATCCTCCACTTCGTCTGCCGCCTCTCCTGGAAGCCGAACACCTGCATCTCCCAGACCAAGGGCGTCTTCATGCGCTACGGGGCTTCCGCGCTCCTCTTCGCCAAGTTCGTCCCCGGCCTCAACACCCTGGCCCCTCCGCTGGCGGGCGCCGTCGGCATTTCCGCGCGGCGCTTCTTTGCCTACGACGCGGCGGGCTCCCTCTTCTGGGGCCTGCTCCCGCTCCTGGCGGGCCTGGGGCTGGGCGCGGCCATGCCCGATCCGGCGCGCATCGGCGCCTTCCTGCAGGAAAACTGGGCGGAGGTGCTGGCGTGCGTGGTCGGCGCCTTCCTGCTTTGGACCTTCGCCCACCGCCGCATCTACCTCTACCAGCTTGGCCAGGAGCTGAAGAAGGCCGTGACCGTGGAGGCGCTCAAGGAAATGCTAGACCGGGGGGAAGACCTGGTCCTCCTCGACATCCGCCACCCCATCAACTTCAAGCTGCGCCCCGTCATGCTGCCCGGCGCGCGCCACGTCGGCTACCAGGAGATCGAGGCGAACAACCTGGAAAAGGTGCCGATGGAGCGCTCCCTCATCGTCTACTGCGACTGCCCGCGGGACCAGGCCTCCGCCCACGTCGTGCGGATGCTGCGCCGCCGGGGGGCCAAGTCGGTCCGCCTGCTGCACGGCGGCCTGGAAGCGTGGGAAAAGCTGGGCATGCCCACCGTCCCGGCGGAGGGGCTGGAGCCGCTCCCGGCCTAACGCTTAGGGAGTGACGGTGAACGTCGCCTTCGCCGTCACCTCGGGATAATTCGCCATGGCGAACTCCACGGTATAGGTGCCCGTCTCCAGCGGCGCGTAGAGGGCGTTGAAGGAAATCGTCTCCGCGTAGGCGATCTTGTCCGTGGGATTGATCATCACCAGCCCCACCTGGTCCAGGAACTTCTTGTCCAGCGACCAGCGGTAGACCGTCTGCCCCGCCGGATTCTTGATCGCGATCTCGTAGCGCTGCGTGTTCGGGAAGGAGAGAGTATAGGTCTGCTTTCCCGTGTTCTTCACGCTCAGCGTGGCGCGGACGTTGTTGGCCAGGGAGGGATCCCGCTCCGTGCCGCTCAGGCTCACGGTGGCGGGGTTCAGCTCCAGCTTGGTCTGGAAGTCCCGGAAGTCGATCGAGTTGGCCTTCTGGATGCGGGTGGGATCGCTGGAAAAAATGCTGAAGCGCTGGCCGGAGGCGTCCGTCTGATTCGGCTCATGGTCCCGGCTGGGGCTGATGTCGACGGCGTGGAGCGGCGCGGCGGCGCAGGCCAGCAAGAGGAGGGGGGAAAGGAGGCGGCGCATAGGGTCCGGGAGCCGCGCATTTTCGGGATCCCCTTTACGGATTGCAACCTTGAACTGGCTGCCCCATGTTCCCAGGCCATGCGGATCCTCTTCTGCGCCGTGTGGTGGCTGGCCGCCTTTGCCCCCGCCTGGGCCGGGGCAAAGCCGCCCTCCGTCTCCCTGCGCATCTGCCTGGAAACGGAAGGCGCCGGCTCCTCCAACCAGTCGGTGCCCGTGCAATTGCAGAACCCGGACCAGACCGTCTACGTCAATCCCGCCCCGGAAGCCTCCGAACGGGACCTCGTCGGCGCGGAGGCTTACTCCGGCCCCGGCGGCGAGCAGGGAGCCCTTCTCCACTTCAACCGCCACGCGGCGATCGCCCTTTCCTCCGCCACCATGCAGCATGAGGGGAAAATCCTGGTCGTCTTCCTGGATGGGCGGATCGTCTACGCGCCCGTCATCGACGCCGCCCTTTCCAGCGGCGACTTCCTCATCCCCCGCGGCGTTCTGCCGGAGGAAATCGCCCTTCTCCAAGCCCAGGCGAAGGAGAACTTAAAACGCAAATAGTGCAAAAAAAGGAAGGGACTTGATTCCCCGCCCGGATGATCCATTCTTAAAGACGGTCCTTATATGCCTTCCGAGCCCGATTCCTCCTCCAAGACGCCCCATCCGGTCGACTTCGATTTCCTCAAGGGTCCCAGCGCTCCCAAGCTGAAGAGCACCGTGGCCCCTTCCGAGGAAGCCAAGAAACGCTCCTTCACCCGTCCCGCCGGCGCCCCTGCCGCCGCGGAGCCCGCCGCATCCGCCGCGCCGGCCGACAAACCCCAATCTAAAACTATGCCCACTCCTCAGAACATCGAAGACTTCCGCCGCAACGCCGAACGCCAGAGCCGGGAGCAGCAAAGCTTCGGCAACGTGCTGGCCACCGTCACCTACTCCATCCTCATCGCCTTCATCCTGGTCACCGGCCTGGCCGCCTACGGCGGGTACATCCTCTTCGGCCGCGTGAAGGCGCAGAGCCAGTCCCTCGTCGCCATCAACAAGCGGTATGACGCGGAAGTGATCGGCCTCAAGGAAGACCTCACCCGCTCCCATGCCGAGGTGCAGCGCCTGAGCGACGATGTCGAGCGCCAGCAGGAAGAGCTGACGCGCCTGCGCGCCGTCGCCGACCGCCTCGCCGCCGACCTGGCTTCCGACCACAAGGACCTCCAGTCCCTGCGCGGCCGTTCGTCCTCCTCCTCCTCCTCCGTCTCCCACCAGTAGCAAGCGGCTCCAAGCCCTTAGCGCCCCGCCCTTCGGATGCTTTCGACGACCGAACTGCGCCGCCTCTTCAACGAGTGGCGCTGGCGGCTGAAGCGGGTCCAGGCCATCCTCCAGCCCCCCGTGTGGAGCGAGGACGAGTGGCGCCAATTCGCCCAGGCGCTCACCGTCCTCCTGCAAAAGCACGGCGCCAGCTGGACCCATGACGACGGCTCCCAATGCTGGGACATGCGCTGGCAGATCCGGGAAGGGGGGGAACTGGTCTGCCAGGTGGAGCAGCACGGCCCGGAGAAAATCTCCCTCGTCGTCGCGCAGACCGGCGGCTTCGCGGAAGAGATCGGCAGCTACACCTGGCTGTGGGCCGAGTTCGGCACCGACGGCCATTTCACCCGCGACCCCTACTGGGTCGACGGCGCGTGGAAGGAAGCCCTCATCGGCCTCCTCATGCCCTACCAATACCGTTCCAACTTCTACCTGGAAGCGCCGACGGAGACGCCCGCCGCGCTCATGATCGAGCATCCCCACATCGACGAGCATCCTCCCCAAGCCTATGAGCAAGAAAATCATCCAAGCGCCTGAGGGCAAGGCCCCCCAGGCCATCGGTCCCTATTCCCAGGGCGTCCGCGTCGGCGACCTCGTCTTCCTTTCCGGCCAGATCCCGACCGATCCGGCCACCGGCGCCTTCCCGGAGGGCATCGCCGCCCAGACCGAACAGGCGATCAAAAACATCACCGCCCTTTTGGCCGTCGAGGGGCTGACTCTGGCCCACGTCGTGAAAGCCTCCGTCTTCATGGCCGACTTGGCCGAGTTCGCCGCGATGAACGAGGTCTACGCCCGCCACTTCGCCTCCGCGCCGCCCGCCCGGTCCACCTTCCAGGTGGCCAAGCTCCCGCGCGACGCCCGCGTCGAGATCGAAGTAGTCGCCCACGCCGGGGCTTAAGAAGAAAGAAGGGGACGGCCTAGGCCGCTTCCCGCCGGTGGTCCGGGCCGTCCGCGGCTTTTCCCGCCTGGGGCGCGGCATGGCGCATTTCCGCGGCGTTTTGCCGGATGGCGGTAAGATCGGGGGAGGGGTGCTTCGCCTGGTGCTCGCGGAGCGGGCGCTCCATCCATTCCTCCAGTTTTTCCCGGACCACGTGGTCGTGGGCCGTCTGATCCAGAGTGGCCTGGCGCTGGAAGACGGCGGCGAGAATCGTTTGCCGCAGGCGGGCGAAAGCTTGGGTGAACTTGCCCACGGGGCCTTCCTCACTCCGGCCGGCCACGATGCCCAGCTCGGCGATGTCGGCCCGCTGCCGGTCGTCCCGCGCCTCGAAGGCGTCGTTGGTGAACTTGACCTGATGAAGCTTCGGCTCTTCCATAAAGTCCTCCTACTATATAATTCGGCTATTTCCTCTCCCCCATGCCCTTAGACCCCCTGCAGGCCTTTCGTGACACCGGCGCCCTCCTGGAAGGGCATTTCATCCTCCGTTCCGGGCGGCACAGCCGCCAGTTCTTCCAGTGCGCCCTCCTCCTCCAGCACGCCGCCCTGGCGGCGGAACTCTGCGGCGACCTGGCCGCCAAGGTGAAGGGACTCTCCTTCGACGCCATCGCCTCGCCCGCCATGGGAGGCATCCTCGTCGGCCAGGAAGTGGCCCGCCACCTGAAGACCCGCCACATCTTCGCCGAAAAGCAGGAGGGGAAGCTGGTCATCCGCCGCTTTCCGATCGAGCCGGGCACCCGCTTCCTCGTCGCGGAGGACGTCGTCACCACCGGCGGTGCCGTGCGGGAGACGATGGCCCTTCTGCGCGCCGCCGGGGCGGAAGTCGCGGGCGTCGCCGCCATCGTCGACCGCAGCGGGGAGCCGCCGGTCGACTTCGGCGTGCCGTTCTTCAGCCTCCTGCGCCTGCATGTGGAAACCTTTCCCGCCGACGCCGTCCCGGACGACCTGCGCGGCGTTCCCGCCATAAAACCCGGGAGCAAATAAGATGAAGCCGCGCGGCCTGTTCCTCCTTTTCTCCCTGTTCCTGCTGCTTTCCGCCGCCGTCCGGGCGGAAGACGCGCCGTCCGCGCCGGTGCTGGAGATGGTCTGGGTCCGCTGCGACCATGTCCCCCGCACCCAGGCGGAAATGGAGGCCTTGGCCTCCCGCAAGGAGTATTGGCTCACCAAGCCGCTCCGCATCGAGCTTTCCCTGAACGAGGAGCGGAAAGGCCGCTGGGAAGGCAAACGGGTCCGTGTGCCCACCGAGATTTCCGAAAAGGGGAAAGTGACTCGCCGCATTTACCGGCGGCCCCACCTCTACCTGACCGCCTACCTCCGCTCCATCGCCCCCGGGCCCTCCTATTCCGTCCTGGCCACCTACGACTCCCTTTTGCCGAAGACTCCGGCCGTCCAGGTCGTCGCCAGGAAATCGATCCCCATCCCCCAGTTCGACGTGGTGGCGGGGAATGATTCCCCCCTGGTGTTGGAGGAGGGGGAGTGGCAGCCCGCTTTCAACACGGAGACCAGCGCCTATTTGACCTCCCATCTGCTGCTGGTGCGCGCGCGGCAAAGATAGCTCCTTGCCCCTTGCCTTGAGGCGGACCGCTCCCTATCAGTGAGCGATGCTCCCCGTTCTCCAAAAGCTCCTCATCCTCCAGGAACGTGACGAAAAGCTCTCCGCGCTGCGCGGGGAGCTGGACCGGATGCCGGTGGAGGAGAAGGCTTTGGAAGACCAGTGGCAGGCCGCCTCCCACCGCCTCAACCACCTGAAGGAGACCCACCGCCAGCTGGAAGTGGACCGCAAGAAGCTGGAACTGGAGATCGGCTCCAAGCAAGAGCAGATCGGCCGCTACAAGACGCAGCAGCTCCAGACCCGCAACAACGACGAGTTTTCCGCCCTGAACCACCAGATTGCCCACGCCGAGAAGGAGGTCGTCACCATCGAGGACAAGGAGCTGGTCGGCATGGAGCGCGCCTCCGAGCTGGAGAAGCAGATCGCCGCGGAAGAGGCGGCGCTGAAAGTGCAGGAAGGGAAGGTCGCGGAGAAGCGGGCCGTCTTCCGGGAGCGCCGGGCGCGGTTGGAGGAGGAGGCCGCCAAGGTTTCCGCCCAGCAGGCCGCCGTGGAGCAGGAGGTGGAGGCGGCCCAGGAGGGGATCCTGTCGCGCTACCGCCGCATCCTGCAGAGCAAAAAGCGCCAGGCCGTCGTCCCGGTAACCCACGGATCCTGCGCGGGCTGCCACATGAAGCTGACGGCCCAGACCGTCGTGGCCGTCACCAAGGCCCAGGAAGTCGTCGCCTGCGAGAATTGCGGGCGGCTGCTCTACAGCGGAGAATAGGCGCTTAACGCTGGCCGGAAGCGGGGTCCCGCTTCTGCAGCCAGCCCGCCTCGATCAGCGGCTCGGCGAACAGGTTGTTCGACTGGGTGGGGAAAATGCTCAGCGCGGAACGGATGTAATCCTCGGCCTGCGGTCCCTTGCCCTGGTTAAAGAGCCACGCCGCGTTGGCGTAGTAGTAGGCCGGGGTGTTGCCGCCGAAGTCGAACTTGTCCAGGCGGGCCTTGGCCTCGTCCAGGTTCTTTTCCAGGAGGTAGGTCAGGTAAACCTTGTAGAGGATCAGCTCGTTCTTGGGATCGTCCGCCAGGATCGACTGGAAGCCGGCGCGGGACTCCGGATACTTCTTTTGCAGGTAGAGGACTTCCGCCTTGTTGAAGCGGGCGGGGAAGAACTTTGGGTCGATCTTTAGCGCCTTGTCGAACTGCTCGTCGGCGGCGGCCCACTGTTCCTGCTTCACCAGGATGGAGCCGTGCAGGTTGATGACCTGGGGATCGTTCGGGCGGAGTTTTTCGGCCTCCTGGAGGCGGAGAAGGGATTCGGCGTAGCGCCCGTTGGAAAAGGCGTCGAAGACGGCCTGCATCTTCTTCTGGAACTCGGGGGAAGGCGTGTCGGTGGGGGCGGCGGTCTGCGCGAAAAGCGGCAGGGCCGCCAGGACGGGAAGGAGGAGGGCGGCCAAGAGGCGGGAGCGCATGGGGGAAGGGAAGGGGAGCCCCGCTTAAATCCCGCCCCGCCGCAGGTTGGAGGGGAGAATGTTCAGTTCCGAGCGGTATTTGGCGACGGTGCGGCGCGCCAGGGGGATGCCGCGTTCGGAAAGGATGGAGACAATCTCCTGGTCGGAAAGGGGCTTCTGCGGGTTTTCCCGGGCGACGAGCTCCTGGATGGCCTCCTTCACGCTGGTGTTGGAGAGGAACTCGCCCGTGGTGGTCTGGTAGCCGGGGGTGAAGAAATACTTCAGGTCGAAGACGCCGAAGGGGGTCTGGATGTATTTGTTGGCGATGGCGCGGCTGACCGTCGTCTCGTGGACGCCGACGGCTTCCGCCACCTGGCTCATGGTCAGGGGCTTGAGCATGGCCGTGCCGTGCTCGAAGAATTCCGTCTGCCGCTGGACGATGGCGCTGGCGATGTTGAAGAGGGTCTGCTGGCGCAGGTGGAGGCACTTGATGATGAACTTGCCCGCCCGGATCTTTTCCCGCAGGTATTCGCGGACCTTGGCGTCGTTGCCGTCGGTGGCCAGCAGGTCCTTGTAGACGTTGCTGATGCGGAGGCGGGGAACGGCGTCGTCGTTTAGGACGACGATCCACTGGTCGCCGTTCTTCTGGACGGCCAGCTCCGTGGTGACGATGTTCCGCTTGTCGTCCGGGGCGAAGGCCGAGCCGGGCCGGGGCTGGAGGGTGGCGATGAAGTGGGCGGCCTGGATGACGCGGTCGGCGGAGACGCGCAGGGCGCGGGCGATCTCCTGGTATTTCTTCCGGCCCAGCTCCTGGATGTGGTGGGAGACGATGGCCGCTTCCACGTCCTCCGCCTTGCCCAGGCGGTCCAGCTGGATGAGGAGGCACTCCCGCAGGTCGCGCGCGGCGACGCCCACGGGGTCGAAGGTTTGGATGAGGGCCAGGGCCTGCTGGACGGTGGGGATCGGCGTCTGGGAGGAGGAGGAAATCTCGTCCAGGTTCGACTTGAGGAAGCCGTCGTCGTCGAGGCTGCCGATGATTTCCTCGCCTGCGGCGCGGATCTGCTCGTCGTCGGTGGCCAGGGAGAGCTGGCGGGAAAGGTGGTCGGAGAGCTGGTCGGGATCGACCTGGGAGTCGAAGAAGTAGCGGCGGCGCTCGGCGTCTTCCGCGGTGTAGGTGGAGCTGCCCTTGGATTGGGCGAAGTATTCGCGCCAGTCCTCGTCCTGCTCGGCCTGGGCTTCCTTGGTGGCCTCTTCCTTGTCCCAGCGGTCGTTCTCGGCCTCTTCGGGGGTGGTTTCCTTGGCCTCCGGCTTTTGTTCCTCTTCCTGGACCTCGGCTTCTTCCAGGACGGGATTGACCTCCAGCTCCTGCTGGATGAGGGAGCGCAGCTCCAGCGCGGGCGCCTGGAGCAGGGCCAGCGACTGCTGCATCTGGGGAGAGAGCGTCTGGCTTAAGCCGAGGTTTTGGTGCAGACCGAATCCGGCCATAGTCCCCTAGAGTAAATTTTAATGGGCTTCCGGGCAAAGGAAAAGTTGCCGGGTACGAGTCCTTTCGATAGATAAAGAACCCATGCTCGAGTTCACCGTATTGGCCAGCGGATCGAGCGGGAACTGCGCTTTCCTTAAAACCCCCGGGGCGCGCCTCCTGATCGACGCGGGACTTTCCGGAAAGCGGATCGAGCAGGGGCTCTCCGGCGTGGGAGGCAGCCTGGCGGAGATCGACGGCGTTTTCATCACCCACGAGCACAGCGACCACGTCCTGGGCCTCACGGCGCTGGCCCGCCGCAGGAACCTGCCGGTCTACTGCAACCGGTTGACCATGGAATGTCTCCAGCCCGCGCTGGAGGGATATGACAATTGGCGCCTTTTCGAGACGGGCCAGACCCTGACGGTGGGGGACGTGACGATCGAGACCTTCCCCGTTTCCCACGACGCCTACGACCCCGTGGGCTACATCTTCCACCACGGCCTGGGGTCGGTCGGGTTTTTGACCGACCTGGGGCACGCCACCAAGCTGGTCATCGAGCGGGTCCGCCGCTCCCGGGCCCTGGTCCTGGAGGCCAACCACGATCTCCAGCTCCTTCAGCAGGACACCCGCCGTCCCTGGCCGGTGAAGCAGCGCATTCTTTCCCGGCACGGCCACCTTTCCAACGAAGCCGCCGCCGAGCTGGCCGTCCAGATCGCCGGGGCGCACTTGGAAGACCTCTTCCTGGGTCACTTGAGCGACGACTGCAACCGGCCCGAGCTGGCCGCCCAGATCATCGGCGACCGGCTCCGTGCCCACGGCCACCACCATGTCCGGCTGCATCCGCTGGAGCCCTCCCGCGCCGCCGCCACCCTGCGATGGACGGAGGCCCGCCCTCCCTTGCCGGAGGTGGAAACCTCTGCCGCGGAAGAGCCGTTCCTCTCTTAAAAACGGGGCTTTTCCCCCGTTGGCTTGCCTTTTTTACGGCTTTCCTATAGCCTTCCTCTCTCTCGGGTAACGCAAGGGCGCCTTGGGTAAGGCGATTTTGGCCGGTCTTTTCAGGCCGGCGGGAACGGAACGAGTCATAAGATGAACACGGAATCGACGAACAAGCCGGAAGACCAGGGCGGATTTTTTGCCCTGCCCCATCCGCCAAAGCTGAGCGAGGACGCCTATGAGGGCGCCCAGCGCAGCTCCGCCATGAGCCGGCCTTCCAAGCGGAGAGCGCGGGGCGGGGACATGGGCGCGGCCTCGTCGGCCTTCAAACGGTCGGGCAAGCCGAGCTAGCCGATTCCGTGCTTCCGGCGCTTGGCGCCGAGGAGCTTTTCCATTTCCGCCCAGGGCAGGGTGTTGGCCACATCCTCCCGGCGCAGCCACCCCTTCCGCGCCAGGCCCGTGCCGACGCGCAGGTATTGGAAGTCGCCGATGGAGTGGGCGTCCGGGTTGATGACGCAACGCACCCCCTTGTCCCGCGCCCGGCGCCACCAGCGCCAGTCCAGGTCCAGGCGGTAGGGGTTGGCGTTTAGCTCGATCCAGGTGCCGGTTTCCGCCGCCGCGTCGATGAGTTTTTCCAGGTTCACCGGGTAGGCCTCCCGCTTGAGCAGGAGCCGCCCCGTGGGGTGCCCCAGCATGGTGACGTGGGGGTTCTCCATCGCCTTGATGAGGCGCGGGGTCATGTCCTCGTCCTTCGCGCCGGGCACGTGGAGGGAGGCCACCACGTAGTCGAAGCCGGCGAGCACCGCGTCGTCATAGTCGAGGCGGCCTTCCTTCAAGATGTCGCACTCGATCCCGGAGAGGACCTTCACATCGTCCTGGTCCCGGTTGAGGGCGGCGATTTCCTCCCGCTGCGCCAGGACGCGCTCCACGGAGAGGCCGTTGGCCTGGAAGGAGGACTTGGAATGGTCGGCGATGCCCAGGTAGCCCAGGCCCAGCTCCGCCGCTTCCGCCACCATCTCCCGCAGGGTGTTGCGGCCGTCGCTGGCGTCGGTGTGGCAGTGGAAGGTGCCCTTCAGGTCGGTCCATTCGACCAGGCGCGGGATCTCGTTCTTCTCCGCCGCCTCGATTTCCCCCAGGTTCTCCCGCAGCTCCGGCGGGATGTAGGAGAGCCCCAGGTCGTGGAAGATCTCCTCCTCCGTGACGCAGGGGATCAGCTCCTCCTTGCCGTCCGCCTCGCGGAAGAGGCCCCATTCGCTCAATTTCTTTCCCTGGGAGATGGCCCGCTGGCGCATGGCCACGTTGTGCTCCTTGCTGCCGGTGAAGTGGTGCAGGGCGTAGGGGAAGACGGTGTCGCTCACCACGCGCAGGTCGCACTGGAGGCCGCCGACGAGGAGGACGGAGGCCTTCGTCTCTCCCTGGCCGATGATCGATTCGACGCCGGGGAGGTGGGTGAAGTAGCGGCTGACTTCCACCGGGTCGGTCGTGGAGGCCAGGAGGTCCAGGTCGTGCAGGACCTCCTTGTTCCGCCGCAGGCTGCCCGCCGCGCTGACGCGGATCACGGCGGGATGCTCCCGCAGCGCGTCGAGGAGCCCTTCCGCGATGCCCAGGACGTCTCCCAGCCGGTGCTGGCCGGTGTAGCGGCGCCGCTGGTCGATGCTTTGCAGGATGTTCAGCTCCGTCTTCGCGCCGAAGCCCTTCAGCTCGGCGACGCGGTGATCCTGGCAGGCCTTTTCCAGCGCGGGGATGTCGGAGACTTGGAGCTCCTCGTAAAGGGCCTTCACCTTCTTCGGCCCCAGGCCGGGGAGTTGGAGGAGGTCGAAGATGCCGGGCGGGAAGGAGGCGCGGAGTTTTTCGTGGTATTCCAGACGGCCGGTCGTCACCAGCTCGGCAATCTTGGCCTGGAGGGCCTCCCCTAGGCCGGGAATGGAGCCCAGGCGCGCCTCCGCCACGATCCGGCCGAGGTCCTCGGAAAGGGATTCCAGGGCGCGGGCCCCTGTCCGGTAGGCGCGGCTTTTGAAGGGGTTTTCCCCCTTCAAGTCCAGGAGGACGGCGATCTCCTCCAGCACGGCGGCGGCATGTTCCTTGTCCATCCCCCTCACCATGGAGGGGACCCCTCAAAAATCAATCGCATGCGGCCCGCCGCCTGCTTAAATAAAACCCGCTCCATGACCGCCCTCCCGACTCCCGCGCGGCCCGTCGCCGCCTCCCGGAAACTCTTCGCGGAGGCCCTGCGCTACCTGCCCGGCGGGGTCAATTCCCCCGTCCGCGCCTTCCGCGGGGTGGGCGGAGAGCCGTTCTTCGCCGTCCGGGCGGAGGGAGCCCGCGTTTGGGACGCCGACGGGAACGCCTACGTCGACTACGTCGGCACCTGGGGCCCGGCCATCCTGGGTCACGCGCCGAAGGTCGTCGTGGAAGCGGTGCGGAACGCCGCCGTCCACGGCACCAGCTTCGGCATTCCCAATCCGTTGGAGGTGGAGATGGCCCGCACGATCCTCTCCTGGGTCCCTTCCGTGGAAAAGGTCCGCATGACCAACAGCGGCACGGAGGCCTGCATGAGCGCCATCCGCCTGGCGCGCGGCTTTACCAAGCGGGAAAAGATCGTCAAATTTGAAGGCTGCTACCACGGCCACGGCGATTCCCTTTTGGTGAAGGCCGGCTCCGGCGCGCTCACCGGGGGCGAGCCGGACAGCGCGGGCGTCCCCGCCGCCCTGGCCGCGCTGACCCTTTCCCTGCCGTTCAACGACCTGCCCGCGCTGGAGGCCGCCTTCGCGCAGAACAAGGGGGAGATCGCCGCCGTCATCGTGGAGCCCTTCCCGGCCAACACCGGCCTGATCCTCCCCGACCCCGGCTTCCACGAGGCGCTCCGCCGCCTCTGCACGGAGCACGGCACGCTCCTTATCTTCGACGAGGTGATGACCGGCTTCCGCCTGGCCAAGGGCGGCGCGCAGGAGCTCCTCGGCATCCGGCCCGACCTTTCGACCTTCGGCAAGGTGATCGGCGGCGGCCTGCCGGTCGGCGCCTTCGGCGGCCGGGCGGAGGTCATGGACCACCTGGCCCCGCTGGGGAAGGTCTACCAGGCCGGGACCCTTTCCGGTAATCCTCTGGCCATGGCGGCGGGCCTGGCCCAGCTCCGCGCGCTGGAGGAGACCGGCGGCTTCGCCAAGCTGGAGGAAGCCGGCGCCGCGCTGGAGGCGGGCCTCCGCCCGCTCCTGGCCAAGCTGGCCACCCCCACGCAGCTGGTCCGCCGCGGCTCCATGTTTTCCCTTTTCTTCACCGACGGCCCCGTCCGCAGCCTGGCCGACGCGCTGCGCAGCGACCGGGAACGCTTCGCCCGCCTCTTCCACGCCCTGTTGGACCGGGGCGTCTACCTGGCCCCCTCCCAGTTCGAGGCCGGATTCCTCAGCACCGCCCACGGCCCGGCGGAGATCGAGCAAACCCTGCGCGCCTTCGCGGAGGCGCTGCCCCTGGCATGAGGCGGAGGCGGCTCCTCCTCCTGGCCGCGCTGCTTTGCCTCACGGCGGGCGGCCTGCGCGCCCAGGAATCGCCGCCCGCCGCCGCCTCCATCCTGCCGGTAAAGGAGATCCGGCCCGGCATGCGGGGCGTGGCCTACACCGTCCTGCAGGGGACGGAGGTCGTCCCCATCCAGGTGGAGATCATGGGCGTGGCGGAAAACGCCATGGGACCGGGCCTCGACCTCATCATCGGCAAGCTCGTCGATCCGAAGACGGCGGTCTGCGGCGCCGTCCACGGCATGAGCGGCAGCCCCCTCTACATCGACGGCAAGCTCGCCGGGGCCCTCTCCCGGCGGCTCACCACGTTCGAGAAAGACGCCCAGTGCGGCTTCACGCCCATCGAGTCGATGCTCCAGGTCGGCGAGATGGCTTCCAGCGCCTCCGCGATGGCCGCGCCCTTTTCCCCCTTCCATCTGGCCAAGGGAGACACCCTCGTCGAGCCGCCCGCGCCCCGCTTTGAGACGCTGGGCGTGCCCTTTTCCGCCACCGGCCTTTCCGGCCAGGCGCTCGGGGAGCTGTGGCGGGCCCTCGGCTTTTCCGGCTCCGGCTTCATCCCCGTCTCCGCCGGGGGCTCCGGGAGCCTGGCCCGGCTCTCCGGCGCGGAGCTCAAGCCCGGCGGGGCCGTCTCCGCCGTCCTCATGTCCGGGGACTTGAACGTCGTGGGCACCGGCACCGTCACCACCCGGACGGGGAACCGCCTCCTGGCCTTCGGCCACGGCATGCAGGAAGCGGGCGCCAGCGCTTGGGGCCTGGCCCCGGCGGAAATCATCACCACCATCCCCAGCTACGCGGAGGCGTTTAAGATGAGCAACGCGGGCCCGCTCGTCGGCACCGTGGATCAGGACCGCCTCTGCGCCATCGCGGGGAAGGTCGGCCCGCTGCCGCCCCTGGCCGATTACCGGATCGAAATCGTCCACAACGGCAAGGCGTCCCCCACGCTCAAGGGCCGCTTCGTGACGGACAAGAACACCGTCCCGCTCCTCGTCGCCACCGCGGCGGCCGCCGCCATGCAGGATTCCAACCGGGTGGGCCGCACTCTCTTCCTCCACGTCTCCGGGGAGCTGCGCTTCCGGGACTCCGCCGTGCCGCCCCTCAAGATGGACGAGATCGCCTCCGGGGAGGACTTCGAGGCGAGGAAGGCCCTCATGACCCTGGTCGAGCCGGTGGAGATATTCTACGGCCAGCCCTGGCCCGTCGTCCCGCCCGCCTCCCTCACGCTGCGGGTGGAGACGGCGGAGGAAGTCCGCGCCTGGACCGTGGAGGAAACCCGCGTGGACAAGCGCTCCGTCGACCCGCGCGGGACGCTCGGCGTCGACGTCGTCCTGCGGGAGCGCTACGGGAACCGGCAGGTCCGCCACTTCGACGTGGCCCTGCCGCCCGCGCTCAAGCAGGGCCCCTTCCGCATCCGCGCCAGCGGCGCGATGGGCCTGGACCTGCCCGCCATTTCCGACACCGCCCCGGCCATCGAGGACGCGGCCCAGTACGTCGCCCTCTTCAATCGCCGCCACCGTGCCGACCGGCTCTACCTCCAGATCGTGAGCGACGCGCCGGGCCGCGTCGTGGGCGACCGGCAGCTGCCCGCCCTGCCGCCTTCCGTCCTCTCCGTCACCGGGCGGGACGCCGCCGCCTCCGGCGCGAAGACCGTTTCCATGGGGGAGCAGGTCTGGTATGAAACCTCCGCCGAGATGCCGGGCGTCGTCGGCGGGCAGCAGAGCGTCTTCCTCGACATCCACTCATGATCCAGCGCCTCCTTTTCCTCTTCCTCGCCGCCTCCTCCGTGGCCCGGGCCGTCCAGCCGGAAGAGATCGTCTACTCCAGCTACCCGGACTTCGCCGCCGGAAACCTCCGCAGCGTCACCCTGAGCGACTTGGGCGTCCTGGCCGCCGCCCCGGGGCTAAAGGAAATCGCCTCCCTGCCGCCGCTGGACGCGGAACAGATCTGGGCCCTCCTGCCGGACGGCGCGGGCTACTACGCCGCCACCTCGCCGAAGGGGCTCCTCTTCCGCGTCACGCCGGGGAAGGCGGAAGTCGCCGCCAAGTTCGCGGAGAACAACCTCTACGCCCTGGCCCGGAACGGGAAGGGGGACCTCTTCGTCGGCACCTCCCCGGACGGGAAGATCTACCGCCTCTCCCCCGGCGGGAAGCCGGAAGTCTACTTCGAGCCGAAGGCCAAGTATATCTGGGCCCTGGCCTTCGACGCCCAGGGGAACCTCTACGCCGCCACCGGCACGGAGGGGAAAATTTTCAAGATCACCGGCGCGGGGAAGGGGAGCGTCTTCTGCGCGACGGACGAGGTCCACGTCCGCTCCCTGGCCTTTGCCCCGGACGGCGCGCTCCTGGCGGGCACGGCGGAAACCGGTACCCTCTACCGCATCGCGCCGGATGGCTCCGCCGTCGCCCTGGTCAGCACGGGGCGGCAGGAAGTGGACCGCATCGTCGTCCTGCCGGACGGCGTCGTCTACTTTTCCGCCGCGGGCTCGCCCCGCGCCTCCGCCCCCCGTGACGGCGGCAGCAAGGGCGGCGGCAACAAGGACGGCCTGCCGCCCTCCCTCGTCGCCGGTTCGGAAAACCGCCCGGCCCCGTCCGGCCCGCGCCTGCCGAAGCCGACCTTCGCCGGAGGCCAGCTGGACGAGGGGAACACCGCCTCCCAGGTCTGGCGGCTCGACGCCTCCCTCTACCCGCAGGCCATCTGGTCCACGCCGGAGACGATCCTGACCCTCGACCGGGACGGGGAGGGCGTCCGCGTCGGCACCGCCTCCAACGGGGCGCTCTACCGCCTCGACGCGCGGGGCCGCGCCACCCAGGTCCTCAAGCTCAACGGGCCCAGCCTGACCGCCGCCGCCCCGGACAAGGCGGGCTTCTCCCTGGCTTCCAGCAACCCGGCCCGCGTCTATCGGCTGGAGGATTCCCGCCCCATGCGCGACCCGGGCGTCTACGAGTCGGACGTCGTCGATTCCCACGGCTTCGCCCAGTGGGGCGCGCTGCGCGCGGAAGGGACCGGCCTCAACGCCTTCCTCTTCACCCGCAGCGGCAACACGCCCCGCCCGGACAAGTCGTGGTACCCGTGGGTCCCCCTGCGCGACGCCTTGAGCGCCAGCCCGCCCGCGCGCTACTTCCAGTTCAAGATCGAGATCGCCACCGGCACCGTCGACCGGGTCGACCTTTCCTACCTGCCGAAGAACCTTCCGCCGAAGATCGCGCAGGTGGAAATCCTGCCGCCGGGGGTCGGCTACGCCGCCGTGGAGCCGCCCCAGCCGCCGCCGCAGGCCCGCAGCGCGGAGCAGATCCTCCTCTCCGCCGTCAGCGGGCCGGAGGAAGGCGGGTTTGCCGGAAACGGCGGCGGGAACATACGCTACCAACCCTCCTTCGCCCGCGGCTATCGCACCGCCGTTTGGAAGGCGAGCGATCCGAACCGCGACACCCTCCGCTACGCCCTCTACTACCGCTCCACCGCCGATAGCGCGTGGCGGGAACTGGCCAAGGACCTGGACGGCACCGTCTTCAGCTGGGACGCCAGCGGCTGGCCGGACGGCCGGTATTACCTGAAGGTCGTCGCCAGCGACGAGAAGGACAACCTCCCCGGCAAGGCCCTGACCGACGAGCTGCCCAGCCGCCTCTTCCTGGTCGACAACACGCCGCCCGCCATCACCGTCTCCTCCGGCGACAGCCGCCAGGTCTCCTTCCTGGTGAGCAAGGAGGGGAGCGGTATCGACAACGTCTCCGTCTCCACCAACGGGAGCGACTTCAAGGTCCTCCAGCCGGCGGACGGCGTCGTCGACCCGCGCCGCCAGCGCTTCAGCTACAAGCTGGAGGCCGGGCAGGTCCTCTTCATCCGCGCGGAGGACCAGGCCGGCAACGTCTCCAGCGCCCAAGTCAAACCATGAGCTTCTCCCCCTCCGCCTACCTCGACCTCTCCCAGACCGCCCACGCCGCCCTCTTCGAGGGGGTCGGCAACGTCTGGGAGGCGCTCCCCCGCATCGCCCCCTATCTCAAGGAGAACCTGAAGCCCGCCTTCCACGGCTCCAAGCTGGCGGAGGCCTACGTCGGCCCGCAGGTCTACGTCGGCCCCGGGACGATCATCGAGCCCGGCGCGGTCATCAAGGGGCCCGCCTGGATCGGCGCCGAGTGCGAGGTGCGCGCCGGGGCCTACATCCGGGAAAACGTCATCGTCGGGGACGGCTGCGTCCTGGGCAATTCCTGCGAGTTCAAGAACGCCGTCCTCTTCAACGGCTGCCAGGTACCGCACTACACTTACGTCGGCGATTCGATCCTGGGCCACAAGGCCCACCTGGGCGCGGGAGTCATCCTTTCCAACTTCAAGCTGGCGGGAGACGAGGTCGTCCTGCGGCACGACGGCGCGCTCATCCGCACCGGCCTGCGGAAATTCGGCGCCATCGTCGGGGACCGGGTGGAGGTCGGCTGCAAGGCGGTCCTCAACCCCGGCTCGGTCATCGGCCGGGGGGCGGTCCTCTATCCCGGCGTGGTCTGGAGCGGCGTCCTGGCGGAAAAGACCCTGGTGAAGAACCGGCCCCAGTATCAATTATTGCCGGTTCGGGACTAAATCCTGCTACCCAGAGGGCGTCATGAACGGCCCCGTCTTCTTCACCGCCGATCCCGTCACGGGGACCAAGGCCGACGCGCCGGTCCTGCAGGAGATGGTCGACGACGCGGCCGCCACACGCCATTTCCAGGAGACGATCTGCGCCCTGGCCGCCGAGGCTGGAATGCCGGAGGCGGAGGCCCGCGCCCTCTTCCTCAAGGAGAAGCCCCGTGCCTAGCCGGGAGCGGGAGCGCGCTTCGGCCGCCGCCGTCCGCAAGGCCCCCGCGCGGGAGCTCTCCCCCGCCGCCGCCCGCGCCCTGACGCGGCGCGGCGAAAGCAGCCTCGACTTCGCCCTGGAGCTGGAAGACCACGGCATCCAGGTCGACCGGATGGGCCTCGACCGGAAGCAGTGGCGCCAATTCATGGGGCCCGGCGTGACCCCCGCCAATTTCTGGGAGAAAGTCCTGCCCGGCCTGGATCTGGCCGGGGAACGGCGGGTGCGGATTTCCTCCCCCGATCTCATGCAGGGAAAGGAGCTTTCCCGCCTCGACCTGGAATTGAAGGCCTCCGTGAAAGACCGGGACGGGAAATTCGTCCCCGTCGAGCTGGAATGGCGCATTGAACCGCGCGAAAAGACGGGCCGCTTGGCCATGCTTTCCCTGGACGCCGCCGGACGCGGGCGCGGGCTGGGGGAGGCCCTTTTCGAGCGGACCATGGCCTTCTTCCGCGATCGGGGCGTGGAGCGGGTCACCATGCGGGCCAACATCGACGTGGGCGGCTATCTCTGGCCGCAGAAGGGATTCTTCGCCCAGGACCTGGGGGAGGCGGCCGCCATGCTGGGAGACGGCCCGGCCTACGGGGCCAAGGGGCAGATCCACGCCCAGATAGAATCCCTGCGCGCCGCGATCCGGCGGCGGGAGATACAAGGCGGCCTTTCCAAGGAAGAGCGGGAGCAGACGCGGGAATTCGCGGCGGAGCTGGACCAGGCCCAGCGCATTGTGGAGGACGGGCGCCGGCATGTCGCCGCCGGGAACTTGCGTGCGGCCCAGCTGGCCGTGCCGATGGTGGCCGCGCTGCGGGCGGAGACGCCCGAGTTCCTGATCCGGAAGATCTCCGCCGACAATCGCGGCGCGCTCTACGCCGCGCTCCGCGCCGACACGCTGGGGAAGGCGCTCCTCTGCGGCACCGCCTGCGAGGCGGCGTACGACTTCCGCGACGCGCGGTGCCGCCGCCTCTACTCTCCCAAGCCTACCGCTTAGAGAGATCCTCCCGCAGCAGCTCCACGGAGCGCTTCGGGTTGATGAGGGCGAAGGTGCCCTTGTCGGCCCCCTGGCGGATCAGCTTGATCGTCCCCTCCGGCGTCAGCGCGGGGTCGAGGGCGATGAGCTTGGCGGCCAGGTTGGCCGCCTCCGGCGCGGCCATGGAGGTGCCGGAGAAGGGAAGGACGTCGCCGCCGGGGATGCGGCTCTTCACCTCGAAGCCGTCGGCGTAGACGGAGACGTTCCCGCCGAAGCTGGTGAAGGAAGTCCGCTCCCCCGCCTGGTCGACGGCGCCGACGACCAGCAGGTTCGGCAGCTTGAAGGAGGAGGGGGTCACCTCGTCGAAGGCCACGTCGTTGTCGCTGTTCCCCGCGGCGGTGACGAAGAGGATCTCCGGCGCGCTCTCCAGCGCGGCGCGCAGGCCCGCCTTGTCCAGGTTGAAGATTTCCCGCGCCACCTTGGCCCGCTCGGCGGCGTCCTTTCCGGCGCCGTTGGCCTCCAGGGCTTCCTCCACCCCCTTGAGGGAGCCGCCCCAGCTCATGTTGACCACGCGGACGTGGTGGGCCTTGAAGAAGTTGACCGTGGCCTGGTAGGCCAGGACGTCCTTCTTCGTCTGCTCGATCGTCGGCTTCTCCGGGATCATGTGGTAGTCGAAGCTGATCCGGCCCACGGCGATCCGCGCGGCAGGGTTACCCTCCACCGCCAGCCCGGCCACGTGGGTGCCGTGGGCGTAGTTGCCGTAGAGGCTCGTCTCTTCCAGATAGGCCTTCACCTGATCCGGGGCCAGGGCGGCCATCTGCGCCTTCACGGCGGCGGCCTCCGGGCTGTCGACGGCGGCGCGGATATCCAGCAGACCCTTGATCTGCTTTTCCATGGCGGAGAGGCGGCTGGGATCGGGGATGGGATGGAGGAGGCCTTCCACGCGGTTGGAATGGAGGTCGAAGGCGATGTAGGCGGGCTTTCCGTTCTCTTCCAGAACCTGGCCGGGGTAGAGCGGCGCGTCGACGCCGGAGTCCCAGATGCCGACGCCGACGGGGGTGAGCTTCTCGTCCGGGGCGAAGCTGACGGCGCGGGAGGCCCAGATGTCCGGCTTGTTCACCTTGTGCGCGGCGATGGCCTCGCCCAGGACGGCGACGGCCTCTTCCTTCACGGGGAGGGAAAGCTCCAGGTAGGCGCGGATGCCGACGAGCCGGGCGGCGATGTCGGCGCTGACGGTGCCGGTCTTGGCCACGGCGGGCTCGATCTCGCTCTGCACGACGCCCAGGAGGAGGTTGCGGCTGCGCGTCTCGAAGCTGCCCTTGAGGTCCTTCACGTCGGCCTCCACCACGTCCCAGGGGAGGGCGGCGATCCGGTGGCGCAACTCCTCGGCAAAGGCGCGGCGGTAGCCCTTCGCGTCCACGCGGGGATTGGCCTTCTTCGCGGCGACCATGCGGGCCTCGCTCACCAGGCCGGTGAGGTAGCGGGCGGAGGGCTTGTCCTCCAGGGCGCGGATTTTTTTGATCAGGCGTTTGGCCGTGCGGTCGTCGCAGCGCAGGAGGGCCAGTTGCAGGAGGGTGCCGTCGTAGCGTTTCAACGTCGTCTTGTCGTCGATCTGGTAGTGCTTCAGGTCGCTTTCGATGTCCATGCGGACCTGCTTGGCCAGGGGGGCGAAGGCGGCGGCGTTGGTCACCGCGTCGCTCGCCTTGCCGGGGAGGACGTAGGTGTGGCGGGGGAGGTCGTCGAGCTTGGTGACCGGCTTCTTCCGGGAGCAGGCGGGGACGAAAAGGAGAGAAAGGGCCAGGGCGGCCCAAAGCAGGCGGGTCATGGTTAAGGGTTATAGGAGGCCCGCCGGAAAGGCAATGGGATAGGGCTTGCGCGGCGGAAGGGAGGAAACGAACCTAGGCGTCTTGAGCACGCCTTCCGATCCCGCCGAGCGATTCGCCGCGCTGCGCGCCCGGCATCCGGAGCTGGTCTACGAGCGCTTCGAGATCGTGGAAGAAGCCGACGGCTGGCGCTTCGACTTCCATTTCACCCTGGCGAACGGGCCGCGCTTCCAGCCCTTCCTCTTCGTGCCGAAGAAGCCCGGCGCGCCGCCGCCGGACCGCGCGCTCCTGGAAAACCTCGCCTTCCACGCCGGCCTGGCCGAGTCGATCAGCTATTGGAAGGCGGCCTGCCCGCCGGTGTTGCGGATCGAGGCGGGAGACCTCTCCCCGGAGCAGACGGCGTGGTGGCGGGATCTTTTCTATCACGGCCTGGGCGAGTTCTTTTACCTCAACGGGCTGATCTCCGTCGTCGATCGAGCCTCGTTCGTTTCCTTTGCCGTGAAGGAGGGAGGCCCGGGCCCGATTGCCTGCCCGGCGGAGGGGAACCTGGTGCCCGTCGGCGGGGGAAAGGATTCCCTGGTCACCCTGGACCTCCTGGCCCCGTTCCACGCGGAGACCGACTGCTTCTTCCTCAATCCCTCCCGCGCGCGGGAGGAGGGGGCGGCCCTCTTCGGCTACGGGCCGGAGAAGACGATCGTCGCGCGGCGGCGGCTTGATCCGGCGCTCATGGAGCTGAACCGCGCCGGGTATTGGAACGGCCACACCCCGTTCTCCGCCCTCCTGGGCTTTTCCGCCGTCCTCGCCGCCGTGCTGTGGGGGAAGCGCCGCGTCGTCCTCTCCAACGAGGCCAGCGCGAGCGAGCCGACCGTCCCCGGCACGGAGATCAACCACCAGTATTCGAAGAGCTGGGATTACGAGCGGGCCTTCTCCGCCTACGTGGCCCGCTGGCTGACGCCTTCCGTCTCCTACTTCAGCCTGCTGCGCCCGTGGAACGAGCTGCAGATCGCCCGCCGCTTCGCGCGGGAGGAGCGGGCGCTTTCCGTCTTCCGCAGCTGCAACGTGGGGAGCGCCAAGGACCTGTGGTGCGGGGAGTGCCCGAAATGCCTCTTCGTCGACGTCCTGCTCTTGCCCTTCCTCTCCCATGAGCGCCGGGCCGCCGTCTTCGGCCCCGCCACGCCGCTGGACAAGCCCGCCCTCCTGCCGATCCTGGAGGAACTGGCGGGCGTCGCGCCGGTGAAGCCCTTCGAGTGCGTCGGCACGACGGAGGAGGTCCTGGCCGCCCTGGCCCTGGCCGGGGAGCGGCCGCCCCTTGCCGCCGCGTTCCTGGAAACGCACGCCGCCCGGCTGCCGGACCACGCCCTGGCGGAGGCCCTCCTTTCCGGCTTCCACGGGCCGCACCAAGTGCCCGATTCCTTTTTGCCGCTTTTGGGCTAGAGTGAGAACTTCATGGAACTGGCCGCCTTCCTCGCCCCGCAGAAGCTGCTCCTTTGGGGATTGGGCAAGGAAGGGCTCTCCAGCTACCGCTTCCTGCGCCGCCATTTCCCGCAGAAGCCGCTGGCCGTGGCCGACGCGCGGCCGGAGATCCTCCGGGAAGACCCGCAACTAGCCGCCGACCGCCACGTCTCCTTCCTGCCGCAGGGGGAGGTTCCCGCGCGGCTGGCCGAGTTCGATCTGGTGCTGAAGGCTCCCGGCGTCCCCATCGCCGAGTTCGACCTGAGCGGGCGCACGGAGCGGATCAGCGGCCAGGCCGACCTCTTCCTGCGCTTCGCGCCGGGACGGGTCGTCGGCGTCACGGGGACGAAGGGGAAGAGCACCACCTCCGCGCTTCTTCATCACCTGCTGCGGCCTTCCCAGGGGGCGGCGCTGCGGCTCGGCGGCAACTTCGGCATCCCGCTTTGGGACTTCATCGAGGAGCTGGAGCCGGGTTCCTGCACCGTGGCGGAGCTTTCCTCCTACCAGCTGGAGACGGTCCGCCACAGCCCGGCCATCGCCGTCTGGCTCAACCTCTACGAGGAGCACCTTAACTACCACCGCACCTTTGCCGCCTATGCCGCGGCGAAGGCGAACCTGGCCCGCTTCCTCTCGGCCGACGGGCACCTGGTTTATTGGGATGGCGATCCCCGTCTGGCGGAAGCCATGGCCGGATTGCCCCGCCGGGCGCAGCGCCACGCCTTCAACGGGGACAGCCCGTTCCCGTTCCGCCAGCCCGCCCGGCTGCCGGGACGGCACAACCGGCTCAACGCCCTGGCCGCCCTCACGGCGGCGCGGCTGGTCGGGATCGACGAGGCGACCGTCCAGGACTCCCTGGACAGCTTCCAGAGCCTGCCCCACCGCCTCGAGTATCTGGGGGAAGCCGAAGGCGTCCGCTATTACAACGACTCCATCTCCACCGTGCCGGAGGCGACCCTGGCCGCGCTGGAAGCCCTGCCGGAAACCCGCACCCTGATCGTGGGCGGGATGGACCGGGGGATCTCCTACGACGGGCTGGCCCGGGAGCTGGCCTCCGGTTCCCTGCGGCGGCTCATCCTCCTGCCGGACACGGGAAAGCGGATCGCCGCCCTCCTGCAAAAGCAGGGGGCGCTCGGTTTCGACGTGCGGGAGGCGAAGGACCTGGAGGAGGCCGTGGCGCTGGCGCGGGACGGGGCGGGGCCGGGGGAGGTCTGCCTCTTTTCCCCGGCGGCATCGAGCTACCACCGGTACCGGAACTTCGAGGAACGGGGGGAAGCCTTCCGCGCCCTGGTGCGGGCAAAGGCCTAGCGGCTTAGGAGTTGTCGCTCAGCCGGGAAAGGAGGGAGGCGTCCCCCTTGGCGAGCTGGGCGGCATAGATCTCGTCCAGCTTCTCGAGGTGGTGGCGCACGATGATGTCGTGGACCATGTCGAGGTAGCGGACATCGCCCGTGTAGCCGTCCTTAAACACGGCGCGGATGAACTCGATGCCGGTCTTCTTGCGGAAGGCGTCGTCGTAACGGCCGCTCGCCTTGAGGAAGGCGACGTAGCCGTTGAAACCCTCGCTCAGGGTCGGGTAGGCGCGGAAGTCGGCAATGGTCGGGATGACGCCGTCGTCCAGGGTAGCCATGTTCTGGGCGCGAGGGCCTTTCCAGTTGTTGAAAGCCTTGATGCCAAAGTAGTTGTGATAATTCTTCGCCAGTTTGCTCTGGCCGTAGCTGCTTTCCAGGATTGCCTGGGCCATGATCGCGGAGGCGGGAATCCCTTCCGTGATCTGAAGGCGGAGGGCTTCCGGCAGGGCTGCCTCAAAGAAGTGTTCCTGGTTGGCGTTGGAGGCGCTGGTGAAGACAAGGTTGAGCGCCCGGGCCATCGTGAGGATGTCACTGGTGGAGCTGGACTGGAAGCGGAGGAGGTTGGCGATCTTCGCGTCGCGCTCCGCAATGGCTTGGGCCTTAGCGGTTTCCATCTCCGCCATCTTTGAACGCTGCTCGACGAATTTCTCCAGGGCGATCTGGCCGACGCGGGTCAGGGAAAAGATGGCGACGAGGAGAAGGGCGGAAAAGGCGCACCAAAAAGCGTTCGAGACCAGGAGGGTGGTCCACAGGCCCACCTTGCGCGGCTTGGCCTTGTAGAAAGGCCGGCGCGCGATAACGTCGGTGAGGTCGATGCTTTGCATGGGGAGGAAGGGGTGAACCTTGCTTTCCAGCTTAGGAGGGGGGGGGAGGGGGGGTCAAACGGAAAAACCCCTTCTCCATCAAGGAGAAACCCTATCCTTTGAGCGCCATCCAGAGGAAAAAGCCGACGCCGAGCGCCGCCAGCCCGCCCGCCCCGCCGAGGAGCAGCGGCCAGGGGGTGGCGTCCTGCCAGGGGTGCTTTACCTGCGGGGGCGGGGCGAAGTGGGCGGGAACGCCCCGGGAGGCCGATCCTTCCAGGGAGAGATAGGGATTAAGCGGGGGGAGGGGAAGGGTGGCGGGGGCGTGCTCCGACTCGTAGCGCAGCTCGATGTTCCCCAGGCGGAGGATGTCCCCCCGGCGCAGGGCGGCGTGCTGGACGCGCTCCCCGTTGATCCGGGTGCCGTTGGTCGAGTCCAGGTCGCGGATGGCGTAGTCGCCGTCGTCCCCCAGGACCAGCTCCGCGTGGCGGCTGGAGACGCTGGGATCGGGAATGGGGATGGCGTTGTCCGCGGCGCGGCCGACGGTGACGCGGGGGCCGCTCAACTCAAAGATCTGGCCGTGCAATTCCGGGCTGACACAGAAGATCTTGGGCATGGGCTTATTCCTGGGCTGGCGCCGCGGGCGGGCGGCCGGTTTCGATCATTTTGCCGAACTGCTCGAAGAAGTAGGTCGCGTCGTGGGGGCCGGGGGCGGCCTCCGGGTGGTATTGGACGGAGAAGAGGGGCAGGCTGCGGTGGACGAGGCCCTCGCAGGTGTTGTCGTTCAGGTTCACCTGGCTGACCGCCACGTCCCCGGCGGGGAGGGAGGCGGGGTCGACGGCGAAGCCGTGGTTCTGGGAGGTGATGCTGACGCGGCCGGTGGCCAGCTCTTTGATGGGCTGGTTGCCGCCGCGGTGGCCGAACTTCAGCTTGAAGGTCTGGCCGCCCAGGGCGTAGCCCAGGATCTGGTGCCCCAGGCAGATGCCGAAGACGGGCTTCTTCTCCGCCAGTTCCCGGACGGTCTGGTGGGCGTAGGTCAGGCGGGCGGGGTCGCCCGGGCCGTTGGAGAGGAAGATGCCGTCCGGGTTGTCGGCCAGGGCCTCCTTCGCCGGGGTGCGGGCGGGGACGACGCGCACCTGGAAGCCGTGCTGCCGGAGGCGGCGCAGGATGTTGTATTTGAGGCCGAAGTCGTAAGCCGTCACCCGGTAACGGACGGGCGGAAGGGGGGCAAAGTAGTCCTCCCCCGTGCGGGGCGGCGCGTCGGCCGCGCGGGTGCCGGAGACCAGGGTCCATTTCCGGCTCAGGGTGCTCTCCGGGTCCCAGTCGTAGGGGGCGCGGCAGGTCGTCTCGTCGACGAAGTCCTGGTCCTCGTAGCGCCAGGAGCGGGCGCGGGCGATCGCCTCGTCGGCGGACAGCTCCGTGGTGAGGACGCCGCGCAGGGCGCCCTGGACGCGCAGGTGCTTGGTCAGGGCGCGGGTGTCGATGCCGGAGATGCCGGGGATGTGGTGGCGGGCCAGGTAATCGGGCAGGGCCTCGGCGGAGCGCCAGCTGCTGGCCACGGGGGAAACCTGCCGGACGGCGAAGCCGGAGACCTGCGGCGCGGACGATTCGACGTCCAGGGCGTTGACGCCGTAGTTGCCGATTTCCGGGTAGGTCATGACCACGATCTGGCCGCGGTAGGAGGGATCGGTGAGGATCTCCTGGTAGCCGGTCATCGAGGTGTTGAAGCAGACCTCGCCGACCTGGGTGACGGGCGCGCCGAAGGAGACGCCCTTGAAAACCAGGCCGTCTTCCAGGGCGAGGAGGGCCGGTTTTAGAGCTGCCATACGATGTGGCCGCCCACAATGGTATGGGTGGCCCGCCCGCGCAAGGGCATTTTGTCGAAGGGACAATTGCGGGAGAGGGATTCGAATTTTTCGGCCTCGACGGTCCATTCCAGGCCGGGGTCGATGATGGTCACGTCGGCGTCGGCGCCGGCGCCCAGGTGGCCTTTTTGCGCCTGGAGGCGCAGGAGCTTGGCCGGCTCCCAGGTGAGGAGGGCGACGAAGCGGGGCCAGTCGACGACCTTCGGCTCGACGAGGGCCTTGATGAAGGTGGAAAGCTCCGTTTCCAGGCCGATGATGCCGAAGGGGGCGCGGTCGAACTCGACCTCCTTTTCGTAGAGGCAGTGGGGGGCGTGGTCGCTGGAGAGGACGGTGATGGTGCCGTCGGCCACGCCTTCCAGCAGGGCCTGGCGGTCGCTCTCCGCCCGCAGCGGCGGGTTCATCTTGTAGCGGGTGTCGTAGCCCTGGAGGTTGGCGTCGGTCAGGAGGAGGTGGTGGGGCGTCACTTCGCCGGAGAGGGGGATGCCGCGCTTCCGCGCCTCCCGCACCAGGCGGACGCTGCCCGCGCTGGAGAGGTGCTGGCAGTGGATGTCGGCGCCGGTCATTTCCGCCAGGACGGCGTTGCGGCTCACGATGATCTCCTCCCCCACGGAGGGCCAGCCGCGCAGGCCCAGGACGGTGCTCCAGTAGCCCTCATGGGCCACGCCGCCGGCGGTCAGGGCGTAGTCCTGGCAGTGGTCGAAGACGGGGAGGTCGAACATCTTCGCGTATTCGCAGGCGCGGCGCATCAGCTCGTTGTTCTGGATGCAGCGGCCGTCGTCGGTCACCGCCACGACGCCCGCGCGCTTGAGGGAGCCGATGGGGGCCAGGGCTTCCCCCTCCATTTTCTGGGAGAGGCAGCCGGTGGTGTAGACGTGGACGAAGGCTTCCGCCTCCGCCTTCTGCCGCATCCAGGCGATGGTGTTGGCGCCGTCGGCCACGGGGCTGGTGTTCGGCATCGCCACCACGGTGGTGAAGCCGCCGGCCGCCGCGGCGCGGGTGCCCGCGTGGATCGTCTCCTTGGCGGAGCCGCCCGGCTCCCGCAGGTGGACGTGGAGGTCGATGAGGCCGGGGGTGACGATCTTGCCCGCGGCGTCGATCGTCTCCCACTTCGCCCCGGGATGGGCGGCGGGGTCGGCGACTTTGCCGTCCAGCAGATAGACGTCGCCCACGGCGTCGCGGCCGGAGGCCGGGTCGATGACGCGGCCGCCTTTGATAAGCAGGGCGCGGGACGGGGCGGTGCGGAAGGGGGGCGCGTCGAAAAGGATCATACGGAGACTCCCTGCGGGCCCGCGCCGCCGCCCAAAAGGTAGAGGACGGCCATGCGGACGGCCATGCCGTTGGTCACCTGTTCCAGGATGAGGGACTGGGCGCAGTCGGCCAGTTCGCTGGCCAGCTCCACGCCCCGGTTAATGGGGCCGGGGTGCATGATGAGGACGTCCTTTCGGCAGCGGCGGAAGCGTTCCGCCGTGAGGCCGAAGAAGGCGGTGTATTCCCCCAGGGAGGGGAAGAGGGCCTGCTGCTGCCGCTCGTGCTGGATGCGCAGGAGCATGAGGACCTGGCTTTCCTCCAGCACGGCGTCCAGGGAGTGGGAGACGCGGACGCCCAGCTCCCGGAAACGCTCCGGCAGGAGGGTGGAGGGGCCGACGAGGGTGACTTCCGCGCCGCTTTTCGTCAGGGCCCAGACGGTTGGAGCGGGCCACGCGGCTGTTGAGGATGTCGCCGATGATGGCGACTTTGAGGCCCCGCATGTCGGGGAAGCGTTCCCGGATGGTGAAGAGGTCCAGCAGGCCCTGGGTGGGGTGCTCGTGCGCGCCGTCGCCCGCGTTGACCACGCCCGCCTCCAGCCGCTCGGCCAGGAACTGGGCCGCCCCGGCGGAGGGGTGGCGGAGGATGAGGAGCCGGGTGCCGAGGGCCTGGAGATTGAGCGCGGTGTCCTTCAGCGTCTCCCCCTTCTTGAAGGAGCTTAGCTCGCTGTCGATGGAGAGGACGTCGGCGGAGAGGCGGCCCGCCGCCAGCTCGAAGGAGGCGCGGGTCCGGGTGCTGGGCTCGACGAAGAGGTTCACGACGGTCTGGCCGCGCAGGGCGGGGACCTTCTTGATGGAGCGGGAGAGGATGTCCTTGAACGCCCCGGCGGTGTCCAGGATGAGGTCCAGCTCCCACTTCTCCATGTCCCGCAGGGCCAGGAGGTCCTTCCGTTTCCAGGCCGGGGCGGAGGCGGGGCTCATGGGCGGTGCCTTTCCACGGCGTCTGCGCCGTCGACCTCGGAGAGGCGCACCACCACGTCGTCCTCCAGGGCGGTTTCGATCTTCTTGCCGATGAAGTCTCCCTGGATGGGGAGCTGCCGGTGGCCGCGGTCGACCAAGGCCAGCAGGCGGATGGAGGCGGGGCGGCCAAAGTCGCCCAGGGCGCTCAGGGCGGCGCGGACGGTGCGGCCGGTGAAGAGAACGTCGTCGACCAGGAGGATGTGCCGCCCGGCGGCGTCGAAGGGGATCTCGCTGCGGTGGGGGATGGGCAGGCGGCGGTCCAGGTCGTCCCGGTGGAAGGTGACGTCGATCTGTCCGACCGGCGGGCGGAAGCCGGAGGCGGCCTCGATGCGGTGGGCCAGGCGGGTGGCGATCGTCACGCCGCGCGTGGGCAGGCCGACGAGGGCGAGGGAAGGAAGGGGATCAGTTTCCGCGGCGACGCGGGCGGCCAGCTCGGCCAAAAGACGGTCCAGAGCGGGGCCGTCCAGGAGTATCTCGGGGGGCCGGCTCAACAAAGGAAGCCCTGGAGGACGTGGTGCGTCAGGGTGATGGCGGAGGACGCCGCCAAAAGGGCGGAAACGTTGGCGCTGCCTTCGCCGCGCTGATGCAGGAGAGTCTGCCGCTGGCGGCGCCAGCTGGCCCGGTGGTTCACTATCCAGTCAAGTAGCGCCTTCTCAAAGCCGACGTCGTATCCGGCTTTTTCGCTTTCGATCCACTTGTGGCGGAGGATTTCCTCCCGCTCCGCGAGGAACTCCTGGTACAGGGCCGAGTTCTTGAAGAGGCTTTCGTTATCTTTCTTAAGGTCCATCAATCTGGAAACCGTGAAGGCTTCGCCCTAACCTAACGGACTGAAAAACGATGTCAATCCGGGGAAGGGGGCTTGACTTAAATCATTTGGCGGCAATTTCTTGCGTCTGCTTCGTCAGCTGCCGCGCGATGGCCGCGAAGGCCTGGCTGGAGGGAGCGGCCGGATCGCGGAGGAGAAGCGGCGCGCCTTGGTCGGCCGATTCCCGCAGCGGGATTTCTATAGGTATTTCTCCCAGGTAGGGAACGCCGAGGCGCGCGGCCTCGCGCTTTCCGCCGCCTTCGCCGAAGATGTTATACCGCTTCCCGTCGCCCGGGCAGAGGAAGTAACTCATGTTTTCCACGATGCCCAGGACCGGCACGTTGACCTTGCGGAACATGGCGGCGGCCTTGCGCGCGTCGATGAGGGCGACTTCCTGCGGCGTGGTGACGACGAGCGCCCCGGCCAGGGCGACGGTCTGCACGATGGTCAGCTGGATGTCGCCGGTGCCGGGGGGCAGGTCCAGGATGAGGTAGTCCAGGTCGGTCCAGGAGACGTTGCGGAGGAACTGCTGGGTGTAGCGCGTCACCATCGGCCCGCGCAGGACGGCGGGGGCGTCGTCCTCCAAAAGGAAGCCCATGCTCATCAGCTGGAGGCCGTGGGCCTCCACGGGGAGGATGCGGTTGTCGTCGGTGCCCAGGGGCGCCTCGTGCGCGCCGAACATGAGGGCGATGCTGGGGCCGTAGATGTCGCAGTCGCACAGGCCGACGCGGAAGCCCTGCTCCCGCAGGGCCAGGGCCAGCCCGGCGGCGACGGTCGATTTGCCCACGCCTCCCTTGCCGCTGGCCACGGCGACGATCTTCTTCACGCCCGGGATGGCGTTCTGTTCCGGGGCGCCCGGGGCCTGGGTCTGCGCCGCCAGGGTGACGGGGGCGCTCACGGCCACCTCCACCTCCGCGCGTTCCACGCCGGGGATTTCCTCCACGGCGCGCGTGGCCTCTTCCTTGATCTGGCGGGGGACGGCGGCGTCCGCCGTGGTGACGGCCAGGCGGACCTTGGCCACCGGGCCTTCCGCGTCGATCGCCTGGACGAGGCCGAAGGAGACGATGTCCCGGCTGAAGCCCGGATACTTCACCCGCGCCAGCGCGGCGCGGACCAGCTCGGCGCGGTCCAGGCTCATGAGGCAAGGCGCCCGGCGCCGCAGAGATGCTGGAGGGCCAGCAGAATGCCGTCTGAGGCCAGGTTGAGGTAGGAAAAGGCCGGGGTGAAGAGGAGCACCGCCATGATGCCCAGCGTCCACCAGAGGCCGGACTGCTCCAGCGTCTCGCTGCGGAAGCCGAAGACGTTGCGCACGATCGTCCAGCCGTCGAAAGGGGGGATCGGGATCAAGTTCAGGAGGGAAAGGAAGACGGAGACGTAGGCGAAGAGGTAGGCCAGCTTCTGCCACGGGGAGTGGGCCGGGATCAGCCAGGTCAGCACGGCGCAGGTGAGGAGGGCCACCAGCAGGTTGGCCAGCGGGCCGGCCAGGGCGATGAGGATCTCGTCCCGGCGCGGACGGCGCAGGTTGAGGGGATCGACGGGCACCGGCCGCCCCCAGCCAAAGAGTCCGCCGGAGAGGACCAGGATGTTCAGCGCCGGGATGATGATGGTGCCCAGCAGGTCGATGTGGCTGCGCGGGTCGAGGGTCAGCCGCCCCTCCTGCTCCGCCGTGTCGTCCCCCAGCCGGTAGGCGGCCCAGGCGTGCGCGGCCTCGTGGAAGGAGACCAGCGGGATGAACATCAGGAAAATGTAAAAGTGATCGAGCATTGGGCCGGGTTGGGGAAGGTGGAAAAATCCCGCCGGGTTGGCAAGCGGGAAGACTCGATTGACTCTCCTTTTGACTCCCACTACAAACGGGGCGCCTATGCGCCTCTCTTACGCCCTGCTGCTCGCCGGCCTTTTTCTCCTTGGTCCGGCCTCTTCGTGGGCGGGTGAGGAGCTGGCCAAGCAGCCGGAGACGAAGGGCAAGACGGATGGCCCCGCCGTCCTGGCCGGCATCGACGTGCTGGAGGCCAACCATTTCCAGGGCCTGGAAGGCAAGCGCGTCGGCCTCCTGACGAACCAGTCCGCCGTCGACGGCCACGGCCTCTCCACCATCGAGGTCTTCCGCCGCGCGCCGAACGTGAAGCTCACCGCCCTCTTCTGCCCGGAGCACGGCCTCTACGGGGCGACGACGGCGGGCGCGCCCGTCCAGTCCAGCGTCGACGTGGGCACCGGCCTGCCCATTTACTCCCTCTACGACGACGCCCGCAAGCCCACGCCGGAAATGCTGAAGAACATCGACGTGATGGTCTTCGACATCCAGGACATCGGCGTCCGCAGCTACACCTTCATCAGCACCCTGGGCCTGGCCATGGAGGCCTGCGGCGAGGCCGGCATCGAGTTCTACGTCCTGGACCGGCCCAACCCCCTGGGCGGCGACCGCATCGAGGGCATGCCGCTCAACCCCAATTTCCGCTCCTTCGTCGGCATGTGGGACATCCCCTACGTCCACGGCATGACCGTCGCCGAGCTGGCCTGGATGATCCACGGGGAGAAGTGGATCAAGAAGCGCCCGCCGCTCACCGTCGTCCCCATGCGCGCCTGGCGCCGCTTCATGCAATGGGAGGACACCGGCATGGACTGGGTGCCGCCTTCCCCGCACATCCCCACCGTGGAAAGCGCCTTCGGCTACGCCGTCACCGGCCTCTGGGGCGAATTCCCCGACCTGAACAACGGCGTCGGCTACACCACCCCCTTCAACCTCCTGGGCGCCGCCAAGCTCGATCCCTTTCCCCTGCAGAAGGCCCTCGCCGCGCGGGACCTGCCGGGCTTCGCCTTCCAGGCCGCCTATTACCGGCCTTACTACGGCCCGTCGAAGGACCTTCTCCTGGGCGGCGTCCGCGTCCTCTATAAAGACCGGGCCAAGGCCAACCTGATGCAGGGCGCCATGGTCTTGATGGAAGAGATGCAGAAAGCCTCCGGGCGCAACTTCTTCCAGTCCCTCACGCCGGAAAAGGCCGCCTTCTTCGACAAGCTCTGCGGCGGTGATACCGTCCGCCTCCACTTCCTGGCGGGCAAGCCCGCGCAGGAGCTGGTCGACAGCTGGGAGCCCTACCTCCTCGACTTCCGCGCCCGCCGCGCCAAATACCTCCTCTACCGCAGCTACCTGCCCCTGGCCCATCCCGTAAAGGCCGCCCCGCACCAGGTGGCCAAGCCGGAGCCCGTGCCGCTGCCGACGCCGGCCAATCCGCCCGCCAAGGCCGCCGCCCCACTCCCGGTTCCCGTCTCCGAGGTTCCTCTGCCCGCGCCCGCCCCGGAACCCGTGGCGAAGGCCCAGGCCGTCCCCGAGCCGGTGGCCAAGGCCCAAGCCGTGCCCACCCCGCCGCCCGTGCCCAAGCCGAAGCCGGAAACGGTCAAGCGCGCCACCGCCGTGCCGCCCCCTGCGCCCCCTCCGGAGCCGGTCAAGAAGGCGATCGCCGCGCCCGCCATGCCCGCTCCCGCTCCGGCCCCGCAGCCCGTCGTCCCCGCCAAGCCCGTCACGCCGCCTCCGGCTCCGGCCCAGCCCGCCGTGACGCTGCCGCCGCCGGTCCCGCCCCCGGCCCCCACGCCGGTCATCATCGAGCCCGCCCCGCGCGCGCCCATGCCCGCCGCCACCGCGCCTGCTCCGGCTCCCGCACCCGTGGTTCCGGCCCCGGCTCCCGTCGTCCCGGCCACGCCGCCTCCGGCTCCCCGCCTGACGCCGCCCGCCGCCGCGCCGCGCCCGGCGGAGCCCACCGTCACCATCTTCCCGCCGCAGGTGATGAGCCCGCAGGCCCCGCTGCGCGGCGCGCCCGCCGACGGAGCCTCCGCGCCCGCCGCCGGCGGCCAGGTCCCTTCCACCAACGCGCCCGCGCCGACGATGGAGCCCCTCCCGCCGCCGCCTGACTTCATCGGACAGTGAAAAAAACCTTCCAGATCGTCTTCACCGACTTGAGCGCGGCCGAAATGGCCACGCTGCCCACCCTGCTCCAGCTCGATATCCTCGGCCAGTTCGAGGCGGGCGCCCTGCCGGAGGAGGCCGAGGCGGCCGACGCGGAGAAATTCGGCCGCGTCGAAGGGCAGGGGCGCTCCCTCAACCGCTTCCGCGCGGGCGATTACCGTATCTATTACGAGGTGGCCCCGCGCGAGCGCAGCCTCCTCATCCGCCGGGTGCTCCACAAGAACACCCTCAAAGACTTTCTCTTCCGCTCCAACCTCCCCGGCGCGGGTGAGGATGAGGCGCTCCAGGACAATCCCGATTTCTGGAAGATGATGGATGAGCGGAAGTAATTCCGCCCTGCCTCCCGCCTTTCGCCGTCTCCTCCTGGTCCTGGGCATCGTCCTGGGCTATCTCCTCCTCCTTTGGCTGGCGCGCAACGTGCCGCTCTCCTTCCGGGGCGGGCCGCAAGGCGCGTCCGGATCCCCCCTGGGCGTGGAACTGGCCGCGCCGCCCCCGCCGCCCGCGGAAAAGCGGGTCACTGTCCCCAGCCGCCTGGCTCCCGCGGCGTCCCTCTCCGCTTCCGCCACTGTCTCCGCCCCCGTTTCCGCGGCGGCCACGGCGGATGGCGCCTCCTCCTCGCCCGGCCCGGCCAGTCCCGCGCAGGTCTACGGCGCGGTCACGGCCGCCCACCGCTTCGTCTATTTGATCGACGTTTCCGGCAGCATGCTGATGGAGGGGCCGAACGGGCGTTCCCGGTTCGACCGGGCGGTGGAGGAAATCCGCCGCGCCCTGGAAGCGCTGCCGCCGGAAGCGGCCTTCGACGTCATCTTCTTCGCCGACCGGCCCCTGCTTCTCTCCCCCTCCTTCATCCTGGCGGACGCCGAGGCCAAGCAGCGGGCCTACGCCTTCCTGGGAAACCTGCCGGACCTGGGCGGCGGAACGAATTTGGAAGAGGGCCTGGCCGCCGCCCTCCGCCTGGGGCCGGAGGTCATCTTCCTTTTGACCGACGGCGGCGCGAACGAGCCCGACTGGAAGCTGCTGCGCGCCGTGCGCCAGATGGAGGACGCCGCTCCGGCGCCCGCGCGGCTCTACGCCTTCGGACTGGCCAACCCGATGGACCCGGACGACGCGCGCCTCCTGCAGAAGCTCTGCCGGCAGAGCGGCGGCTCGTATCAAAGCGTGGACCCGGCGACGAGTTGGCGATAGAGTCCGGGACTTCATGGAAAGTCTTCTCTTCATCCGGGACCTGGCGGTGGTCCTCCTCGTCGCGGCGGCCATCGGCGCCCTCTTCCGCAAGCTCGGGCTTTCCCTGGTCGTCGGCTACCTGGTGGCGGGCCTCATCATCGGCCCCCACACGCCGCCCTTTTCCCTGGTTTCCGACGTGCACCGGATCGAGACGCTTTCCCAATTGGGCCTCGTCTTCCTCATGTTCTTCGTCGGCCTGGAGCTTTCCCTCCGCCGTATCCGCCGCCTGGGCATCTCCCTGGTCCTGGCCACCGGGCTGACCGCCTTCCTCGTCTTCCACCTGACCAAGATCCTGGCCGCCTCCCTGGGCTGGGGACCCACGCCCGGCCTGGTGCTGGCCTCCATGCTGATGGTCTCCAGCTCCGCCATCATCACCAAGACCCTCTCGGAAGCGGGGCTCACCCACGAGACCTTCGCCCAGCGCGCCCTGGGCATGATGATCCTGGAAGACGTCGTGGCCGTGGTGATGCTCACCCTCATCACCGCCCGCGTCTCTGCGGAGGGGGCCTCCGCCAACCTGGGGCGGGTCATGGGCCTTCTGGGCGGCTTCGTCGTCCTGCTCATCGTCGTCGGCCTCCTCGTCGTGCCGCGCTTCCTGCGGCGGCTGGCAAAGGCCTCCGACGCCGACCTGAAGGTCTCCGTCGTCGCCGGTGTCCTCATGGGGGCGGCCTTCCTGGCCGCCTGGGCGGGCTACTCCGTCGCGCTCGGCGCGTTCCTTTTGGGCGTGGTGGTGGCGGAAACCCCCTTCCGGGACCGCGTGGAGCGCGCCTTCGTCGGCGTGCAGGGGATGTTCGCCGTCATCTTCTTCGTCTCCATCGGCATGCTGATCGACTGGCACCAGCTCATCGCCCACGCGTGGCTGATCCTGGGCGTCTCCATCTTCTCCATCCTGGTGCGCGTCGGCTGCGCCACGGGGGCCCACATCCTCTCCGGACGGACGGTGACGGGGGCCTTCCGCACCGCCCTGGTCGTCACGCCGATCGGTGAATTCTCCTACATCATCGCGCAGGTCGGCGTCTCCAGCCACAAAGTGCCGGACTACTTCTACAGCCTGGCCGTCGGCATCTCCGCCGTCACTGCATTCACCGCGCCGATCCTGCTGCGCTTCTCGGAACCGCT
The DNA here is from genome assembly GCA_028283855.1 of Verrucomicrobium sp. Lineage (NCBI taxonomy): Bacteria > Pseudomonadati > Verrucomicrobiota > Verrucomicrobiia > Verrucomicrobiales > Verrucomicrobiaceae > Verrucomicrobium > Verrucomicrobium sp. Next base: position 94,194 of record JAPWJX010000001.1, read on the forward strand.
GGCGGAACGCTTTGACCAGATCCAGCCCAGCTGGGTCCGCCATTTCCTCACCATCTACCGCGGCTGGCTGGAGGCCGCCTCCCACAGCCTGAAGCGGAACAATTTCTGGATCCTGACCCGCCCGCGCATCACGCAGGTGACGGTGGAAATCCTCCTGCTGGTCGGCGTCCTCGGCTTCTCCCCGCTGGTCCGGCAGACCCTGGGAGAAATGGAGCAGCAGGCCGTCTGGCTCGACGGCAACGGCGACCTCATCAACGGCGCCTACTGGCTAGTAGTCTTCTCCGTCTCCCTGGGGTTGGCCGTGGCGATCTGGCGGAACCTGGCCGCCATGAGCATGATCCTGAGCGAGACGGCTTTCCCCGATCCGGGTTCCCGCCTGCGCGGCGTGGCGGAGGGCGCCATCCAGTGCGGCGCGGCCATCGGCCTCATCTTCCTCTTCTGGGTCGCCATGCCGTTCCCGCTCTCCGGCTGGTGGAGCGTGGCCGTCCTCGTCGCCTCCGTGGCGCTCTTCCTCCTCTTCTTCTGGCGGCGGCTCATCCGCTGGCACAGCCACTTCCTCTATTCCTTCAACAACGCGCTGAGCGAAAAATCGGGCCGCCAGGTCATCCAGCCCGCCTCCGTCGACGAGAGCGACTGGGGCGTGGAACTGGTCGAAATCACCCTGCCGGAAGGCGCTCCCTACGCGGGCCAGAGCCTGCGGGAGCTGGACCTGCGCAACCAATTCAACTGCATCGTCGTCGAAGTGGAGCGCCAGGGCTTCGAGATTCCCAACCCCGGTCCCGACGTCCAGCTCTACCCGGGGGACAAGCTCCTCCTCCTGGGCAACGACCTCTCCATCGGCCGCACGCGCTCTTTCCTGGAACAGAGCAGCTCCCCGACCGACGCGACGCGCAGTTTCGCGGAAAACACGCTGGAGACGATCGTCGTGCCGGAGGAAAGCCGCCGTCTGACCCAATCGCTGGCGCAGCTCCGCATCTTCACGGAAACCGGCGTGCAGGTCCTGGGCATCCGCCGCGGAGCGACGACGCTGCTCAATCCCGGCGGATCGGAAATGCTCCAGCCGGGAGACCGTCTCCTCATCCTCGCCCCCTTGGCCGAAATCCGGCGCTTCGGGGCCTGGCTGCTGGGGTAGGGGACTTTTACTTTCTTTTCGGGAAAAGGAGAAAGGCCTGGATTCCTGGTCGGCCTGTGGCATAGACGGTGACCTTTAAGGGTATAAACATGAAAAAAGCCGTCTTCCTGATCGCCTTCCTCGCCTGCATCTGGAGCCTTTCCCCTCTGCCGCTCCGCGCCCAAGAGACGGCGCCCGCCACCGGGCCCTCCCTGGAACAGCGCGTCGCCGACCTGGAGGCCTACGTCAACAACGCCCAGGCCGGCACCGACGGGAAAGCCTCCTGGAAGACGAACCTCTCCTCCGGCCCCGGCCACAACGCCTGGCTGATGACCTCCGCCGCCTTCGTCCTCCTCATGACCCTGCCCGGCCTGGCCCTCTTCTACGGAGGCCTGGTGCGGAAAAAGAACGTCCTCTCCGTCCTCGCCCAGTGCTTCTTCTGCGCCGGCATGGTCACCATCCTCTGGTGGGCCGTCGGCTACAGCCTCGTCTTCTCTCATGGAAAGCCCTGGCTGGGCGGCACCCAATTCGCCTTCTTCCACGGCGTCGATTCGGCCCCCAATACCGACTACTCCTACTGGGTCTCCCAGAACGTCTTCGCCATGTTCCAGCTGATGTTCGCCATCATCACCCCGGCCCTCATCATCGGCGCCACGGCGGAACGCCTCAAATTCGGCGCCGTCATGCTCTTCCTCACCGCCTGGATGTTCGTCGTCTACTTCCCCCTGGCCCACATGGTCTGGGGCGCGGACGGCCTCATGAACGGCTGCTTCAACGCCGCCGCCGCCATCAAAGCCATCGACTACGCCGGCGGCACCGTCGTCCACATGTCCTCCGGCTGGTCCGGCCTCATCCTCTGCCTCATCCTGGGCAAGCGCCTGGGCTACGGAAAAGAGCCCATGCCGCCGCACAGCGTCGTCCTCACCATGGTCGGCACCGGCCTCCTGTGGGTCGGCTGGTACGGCTTCAACGCCGGCAGCGCCGCCGCCGCGGACGGCCTCGCCGCCAACGCCTTCACCACCACCACCCTGGCCACCGCCACCGGCTCCTTCGTCTGGGCCACCCTGGAATACCTCCTCAAGAAAAAGGCCACCATCGTCGGCTTCTGCTCCGGCGCGGTCGGCGGCCTCGTCGTCATCACCCCCGCCTGCGGCTACGTCAACCCCACCGGCGCCATGTGGCTGGGCCTGGCCGCCGGGGCCATTCCCTTCTTCACCGTCACCTACATGAAGCCCCTATTCGGCTATGACGACGCCCTCGACACCTTCGGCGTCCACGCCGTCGGCGGCACCCTGGGGGCCCTCCTCACCGGATTCCTGGCCGATCCGGCCGTAAACGGCAATCTCAACGCCAATTTGAAAGACCTCATCGCCCGGCACGGACTCTGGCTGGAGCAGCTCAAAGCCATCGGCGTCACCCTGGCCCTCGTCATCGCAGGCAGCCTCGTCCTTGGCTTCGCCGTGAAGGCCCTCATCGGCCTCCGCGCCACGCCGGAGCAGGAAAGCCAGGGCCTCGACATCACCGAGCACGGCGAAGAAGGCTACATCCTTTAATCAACACACACCGCACAACGGGAACAAAGGGAAAGGGAATCCATGAAGAAGATCGAGGCCATCATCAAGCCCTTCAAATTGGAAGAGGTTAAAGCGGCGCTGAGCGAAATCGGCGTCGAGGGAATGACCGTCACCGAAGTCAAAGGCTTCGGGCGGCAAAAGGGGCACACCGAGATTTACCGGGGGAGCGAGTACACCGTCGACTTCCTGCCTAAGGTAAAGCTCGAGATCGTCCTGGGAGACGACAAGTTGGAAGCGGCCATCAAGGCCATCCTGACCAGCGCCAAGACAGGGAAAATCGGGGACGGGAAGATCTTCGTCGCCGACGTGGGCGAGGCCATCCGCATTCGCACCGAAGAAAAGGGCGACAAAGCGGTGTAAAAGCGCGACGCGGGCTTGCCAAAGCCCTGGATTCGCGTAGAAAAGACACTCCTTCCATTGCCGCGTGGTGCAATTGGTAGCACACCAGATTCTGGATCTGGGTGTTCTAGGTTCGAGTCCTAGCGCGGCAACTTCTTTTACTCCCCTTATTAAGGGCAAGCGGTACCGCTTGCGGAGATGGCTCTTGCTCTTGGCAAATAGGTTACATAAAATTCTACCATTAGGAAGACGGCGCGGCTCCCCGCGCGCGTGAATGCCATTTTGACCTACCTCATTTGACGATGGATGGCCATGCTCCCCATGCCTTAATCGAGGTTTTGCGGTTTCCGGCCTGCCTTCTCAACGAGGCGGGAAGCATCGTACACCTGAACGCGGCGTGGCGTGAATATGGCGTTCCCGAGGGACATGGCCCTGGGCGCGTGCCGTGGGCGGAGTTGGTCTGGCCGGAAGACCGGGAGGCTGCCTTGGCGGGATTTCGCTCTGCCACCATGACGGGGCGGCGGGCCGATGTGGAGTGCCGGTTGCAGAATGGGCGCGGGGCGGCGCGCTGGTTCCTTATCAGTCTGCAGCCGTTGGATGGCGATTCCGAGGACGAATGCCGGTGGCTCTGCGTCAGCACGGATATTCACGAGTTGAAGCGAAGGGTGGCCGACCTTGAAAAGCGTGCGGCCGTGCAGACTGACATGCTGAATATCAGCGGCGACTGCATCAAGCTGATCGCTTTGGACGGCACGTTGATTCACATGAACAAGGCGGGTTGCCGCGCGCTGGGCGTGGCGGAAGACTCGCCCTTCGGCATGCCGTGGCTGCCTCTCTTGCCCAAGGATGTATGGGAGACGGGAAAACAGGCTCTGGCCAGCGCCGGGGAGGGGACGATTTCCCGCTTTCCGGGCCGCAGCGAGTTGCCGGACGGGAAGGTGCAGCATTGGGATAATACGTTGACGCCTGTGTTGGGCGGCGGCGGTAAGCCGCAGGCCATCCTGTGCGTGTCCCGGGAGGTGACCGCGGAACATGAGGTGATGGAGTCGCTGCGGGAAAGTGAGGAGCGCCTGGCCATTGCGGCGCGGGTCGGCGGCCTGGGCATTTGGGATTACGACATTCGCCGCGACGAACTCCAGTGTGACGACTCTTGGTATCGGATCATGGGAAGGGATCCCGGCAATCCTATCCGCTCGATCGCGGAGTTCCGGCCTTGTATTCACCCGGAGGACGTGGGGCGGGCGACGGAGGTGCAGCAGACGGCGGCCGAGCTCATCGCGAGGAACCAGGACTATGCCATTATGTTCCGGATCGTGCGCCCGAATGGGGATGTCCGCTGGGTGCGTTCCGCGGCATGCCTGATTCAGGATGCTGCGGGAGTGGCCGTGCGGGCCGTCGGTTTCGTGGTTGATATCACCGACGCCAAGCTGGCGGAAGAAAAACTGGGCGAAAGCCACGAGGCGCTGCGCCAGGCGGAAAGGCTCGCGCGGCTTGGAAACTGGAAGTGGGATATCGAGTCGGATTACGCCGTGTGGTCGGAGGCGCTCTACGAGATCTTTGGCCTGGACCCGACTCAGCCCGCACCCAAGCTTCAGGAGCTAAGCCGGGTCTTTGTGCCGGAAAGCTTCGAGGCCTTTCTCTCCGTCGCCAAGCAGTGCGCCATCATGGGCACGCCCTATAGCATCGATCTGAAGGGGGTCCGCGCGGACGGAACTTATTGTTTCGTGAATGCGCGGGGAGAGCCGGTGCGGGACGCCGCGGGACGCATTGTCGGCGCGCGCGGCACCTTGGTCGACATTACCGAGCGGAAGGACGCGGAGAATCGCGTGCGCGCTTTGAGCGAGCGGATCCAGCTTGCCGTGGAGGCTGGCGGCGTCGGCATTTGGGAGATGGATGTCCGGGCCCAGACCTTTGTATGGGACGACCAGATGCACGCCCTCTACGGGCTGCCGCCCGGCAAGTTTGGCGGAAGCTTGGAGGAGTGGAGGACCAGGATGCATCCGGATGATGCGGACCGCATCCTCTCCGATTGGCGGCAGGCGTTTGAGAGCGGTTCGACGTTTAGCGGGGAATTCCGGATCCTCAATCCCATCGAGGGAGTCCGCTACCTGCGCGCCCAAGCCCGGATTTTCCGAGGCTCGGACGGCGTGCCGGTGCGCGCAATCGGCACGAATTGGGACATCACGGCGGAGCGGGAGACGGGGGAGAAGCTGCGGGCGGAGCGGCATATGCTGCGGACGCTGATCGACCATCTGCCGCAAGCTATCTTTATCATCGACCGGGAGGACCGGCTTCAGGTGGGAAACCTCGCCCTTCAGCATTTTATGGGGCTGCTTCCCGGGGACGACGGCGCCGGGCGAAAGGTGCACGAACACTTTCCGAAGGAGGTCAGAGAAACGCCCTGGCAGGATTGTGTGCGGGTCATGGAGACGGGGCAGCCCCTGCTGCAGCATATTGAATGCCTGAAGATGGCCGATGGGGGCGCCCGCTGGTTCCGCACCACGAAAGTCCCTTGGCGCGATATGGAGGGCGGGATCATCGGCCTTGTTTGCGTGTCTGAGGACATCACCGAGGAGCAGGCCATTCGCAGGAAGGTGGAGGAGCAGTCGGCCCAGCTCGCGGAAACCAACACCAATCTTCAGGCGGCGCTCGCCGAGGCGGAGCATCAGGCGGAGCGGGCCCATGCGTCGGAGCGGGCCAAGGGGGAATTCCTCGCGGTGATGAGCCATGAGATCCGCACCCCGATGAACAGCATCCTGGGCATGGTTGGGCTGGCTCTCAAAACCGACCTTACGCCTAAGCAGCGCAATTATCTGGGCAAGGTCGAGCTTTCCGCGAGGGCGCTCGTCGCGATCATCAACGACATCCTGGACTTCTCCAAGATCGAGGCGGGAGGCATGACCCTGGAGTTCGTCGAATTCTCGGTCGAGTCACTGTTGGAGTCGGTTGCCGCCGTCACCGCCATGCGCGCGGAGGAAAAGGGGATCGAAATCGCCTTCTCTGTGGCCCCCGGCGTCCCGGAGCGGATCGTTGGCGACTCGCTTCGACTGGGGCAGGTGCTGATCAATCTCGTCAACAATGCGGTTAAGTTCACGGATAGGGGTGAGGTGGTCGTTTCCGTGGCGCTGGAGCCGGAGCCGGGCTTGCTGCGTTTTTCCGTTCAAGACACCGGCATCGGGCTTTCTGAGGAGCAGGTCGGGCGCCTCTTTCAGCCCTTCGTCCAGGCTGAGGCCGGGGTCTCGAGAAAATACGGCGGCACCGGCCTTGGCCTCGCTATTTGCAAGCGCCTCGTGGAGCTAATGGGAGGGGTCATTGGGGTGCGGAGCCAGCCGGGCCTTGGCAGCACCTTCTCCTTCACCGCCCGCACGCCCCGCCCGGCCCAGGTGCCCGCATCGGACACGGATAGGTGGGTCGGACTGGCCCGCCGGCGGGTCCTGGTCATCGACGATAACGACACCGCCCGCGATATTCTGTGCGGGATGGTGCGGCGTTTCGGCATGGACACTATGACGGCAGCGTCGGGAGAGGTGGGGATCGCGCTGCTGCGGGAGGCATCCCGGAAGGGCTCCCCGTTTGAGGTGGTGCTGATGGACTGGCGGATGCCCGGAATGGATGGGCTGGAGAGCGCGCGGCAGATCAAAGCCGATGCCCTGCTCCAGCGCGTGCCGGCGGTCCTTATGGTGACGGCGTATGCGCGGGAGGAGATCCTCCGCCACGCCGAGCAGCTCCGGCTGGAAGGCGTCCTCATCAAGCCTGTGACTGAGTCGGTCCTATTCAACACGCTGATGGAGGCGCTGGGCCAAGCCCATTCCATCCGGCGGTTGGTGGGCCGGGACCTAGGCCGGCTGCGCGGTGTGCGCGTGCTGCTGGCCGATGACGACGCTCTCAACCGGGAGGTGGGCGTCGAACTATTGCGGCAGGTCGGCGTTGAGGTTGAGGCGGTGGAGAGCGGCGAGGCCGTCCTCTCCCGGATCGAGGCGAAAGATTTTGACCTGCTCCTGTTGGACATGGAGATGGCGGGCATGGGCGGCCTGGAAACGGCGCGGCGTCTTCGGCTGAATGCGCGCTTTGAGAGACTCCCGATCGTTGCCATGACGGGAAACGTCGATACCGCTTCCCGGCAGGCCGTCCGCAATGCGGGTATGGACGGGCATGTCGAAAAGCCGATCGATGCGGATTTTCTCTACGATACGCTGCTCCGGCTTCTGCCCCTTGCTCCCGGCCTGGCCTCGCTGGCTGGAAAGCGGGTGCTTGTGGTTGACGACAACTCCTTTAACCGGGAGGTGGTGGGCGATCTTCTGGTCGCCATCGGAATTGAGGTGGAGTTTGCGGTCAATGGCCGGGAGGCCCTGGAGCGGGTTGAAGGGGCGGCGTATGACGTGGTCTTTTTGGACGTGCAGATGCCGGAGATGGACGGCCTGGAAGTAGCCCGGGCGATCCGGGCCCGGCCCCGGCTTGCCTCTCTGCCCTTGATTGCGCTCACCGCGCAGGCCCAGGAGTCGGACCGGGAGGCGAGCCTTGCTGCGGGGATGAACGCCCATTTGGCAAAGCCGATCGACGAGGCGCTCTTGTACCAGACCTTGCAGCGGTTTCTTGTTCCTACCGCCCAGGCCGTTTCTGAAGCGCCGCCGCCGACGTTTCCCTCCGCCCTTCCCGGAATTGACTTGGCCGTGGCCCAGGCCCGCTTTGGCGGCCGGTGCGAACATTTCTTAAGAGGCTTCCTGCGGGACTTCGCCTCCGCCCCGGAGCGCATCGACGAGAAGCTGCGCGCGGACGATCATGCGGCGCTGGGCTTCCTGGGCCACACGGTGAAATCGGTGGCGGCCTATCTAGGCGCCCGCGCGCTGGCTGACGCCGCCTCTCTCGTCGAGGCCGCCGCGAAAGCGGGGCAGAGGGAGGCCATGCCCGGGCTGGCGTCCGACTTCCAGCGGCATCTGCGGATCGTGATCGAAGGGCTGGCGGAGCATCTGCCCCTTGAGGGGAAGGAGGCGAAAGGGAGCGCCGCGGCGGGGCCAGCCCGGATTGCGGAGCTTCTGGACAAGGCGGCGCCACTGGTGCGCAAGGGCAGCTTCGATGCGGTGCCCTTGTTGGAGGAAATCCGGTCCATCCTTGCGGCCACGCCGCACGCAGCGCTGGCCGGGGAGCTCTGCGCCCAGTTTGAGGACGTCGAGTTAAAGAAGGCTGCCGAAACTCTGGAGCGGCTTCAAAAGGAGATCGCGGGAAAGAAAGGTGCCCCGTGACGGACTCTCCGCTGGATACCGTCCTGCTGGTTGACGATGACCGGGTGAACCGGATGCTGTTGGCCGACACTCTCCAGCTTGATTGTCACGTGCTCCTGGCGAAGGACGGCCCATCTGCCCTCCGGCAGATCCGGGAGAACTCGGAAATTTCGCTCGTCCTTTTGGACGTGAGCATGCCGGGGATGGATGGTTACGAGGTCCTGCGCCTCCTAAAGGCGGATGGGAGCACGGCCCATGTGCCGGTGGTTTTCATCACCGGCAATACGGATGAGGCGGAGGAAGAGCGGGGCCTGGCCGCCGGCGCTGTGGACTATATCGTCAAGCCGGTGCGCCCTGCGCTCGTCCGTGCGCGCATCCGCACCTTGCTTAAGACGGCTATCCTGGAGAGGGAATTGACACGGCCTCCGGCCTCTGCTCCGCCGGGTTCCCCCGATCCCGCGGTGGTCCTTCTTGTGGACGACGAGGCGGTTGTCGCTGAGGCGGTGAGGGCTGATTTACAGGGCTTGCCCGGCCTGGAATTCCACCATTGCGCGGACGGAACGGGGGCGGTCCATGAGGCCGTCCGGCTCCGGCCCACGGTAATCCTGCAGGACCTAAGCATGCCTGGAGTGGACGGCCTCCTCCTCCTGGCCCGCTACCGGGAACACCCGTGCCTACGGGACGTGCCTGTCCTGGTTCTGTCCGGGCAGGAGGAGCCGCTGGTGAAAGCGCAGGCGTTTGAAATCGGCGCCAGCGACTACCTGGTCAAGCCCACCGCCCAGGCCGAGTTGCTCGCCCGTATCCGCTTCCACTCCCAGGCGTATCAGGACCGGCTCCGGCGTGACGAGGCCGCCCGGGTCCTGCGCGAGGCGATGCGGCTGCGCGAGGATTTCTCCCATTTTGCGGTCCATGACCTTGGCAGTCCCCTGGCCACGATCCTGCTGGACGCCGACGAGCTCCTGGCCGCGGCCTCTTCCGGCGTGCCGAGCCCCGCGTTGCTCCGCATCCGCGACAATGCCTTGCGACTTAGCTCCATGACCCAGGACATGCTTCTCTTGGCGAAGATGGAGGAGGGAAAGCTGCGGATCGACTCCCGTCCGGGCGATTTGCTCGCGACGGTCAAGGAAGCGGTCCGGAACCTGGCCCCCTTTGCGGAACGGCGCGGGCTGGAGATTCGCGTGGAGGCCTCCTCTTCCTCCCTGGAGGCCCGGTATGATGCCGCGCTTCTCCTCCGGGTGATGGACAATCTTCTGTCCAACGCCCTTAAATTCTCTCCTGCCTCCGGCGTGGTTGTGGTCCGCGCCGTTGCCTTGGAAGGAGGCGTCCAGGTTGAGATCGAGGACCGTGGCCCCGGCATTCCCGAGGAGGTGCGGGAGCGCATCTTTGACAAGTTTGAGGTGGGCGCCCTGCGGAAGGACGTTCCCCAGAGCGGACTGGGACTGACCTTTTGCCGCATGGCGGTGGAGGCCCACGGCGGCCGCATCGGCGTGGAGGCGGGAACGGAAGGCGGGAGCGTCTTTCGCTTTCGTTTTTAGCCTCCAGTCCCCAGCCGGGGTCCTCCGGACGGGCGCGATGGCTAAACCGGAGCGAAAGACCCGGCCTTCCGGGAGGGGTGGGGGAAGGCGTCGGCGATGATCAGGTTTACCGGAGAGGAAGGTGTCGAGAAATGCATTGGCTGAACGTCCGGGTGTCGATCGGCTTGATGAGGTAGGCGGTGCATCCGGCGGCGAGCATCCGCTCCTGATAGGTCCTTTCGTCGTGCCCCGTCAGAGCCACCACGGGGATGTCCCGGGTGCGGGCGTTGGCCCGGATATGCTGTAGCAAGGAAAGTCCGTCCATGTCGGGAAGCTCGATATCGGTCACGACCAGATCGGGCCGCTCCGTATCGAGCAGGTGGAGGGCTGTACGGCCATCCATGGCCCGGAGGACGCGGTATCCCTCCCACTCCAGGAAATAGGCCGAGATATCCAGGTTACTCTGGCTGTCGTCGACCACAAGAATACGGGGCGGTTCGGCCCTTGTTAGGTCCATGGCTTGCGGGTCTTGTCCGGGTGTGCCGAGGGAGGAGGAAATCTCCGAAGTCTGCGTCATGCCTTCAGGGAGACATTTTTCATACCAGAATAAGAAGCCGTAGGCGCTTCTTCTTTCCCATCAACGGAATCGGATAAATGCCCCTCCCGAAAGGAGAGGCGGGGCTAGGCAATTCAGATACATTTTGAATCTGAGGGGTTCCAAATGTATCTTAAGGGAAGGCCATCGATGACTAAATCGATTTTATTGGTGGAAGACGACGTCGACTTTGCGGAAAGCGTCACGGCCTCCCTCCGGGGGGCAGGTTACCATGTCGATAGCGTGGGCCGCGTTGCCGACGCGCGGGAACGTCTGTTGCGGCAGACTTACGACCTTGTCCTGAGCGACATCAATCTTCCCGACAGCGAGGACTTGGATGTCATCGAATCCCTATCCGTGGGGGAGCGGCCTCCTCCTCTCATCCTCCTTACCGGCGAGGGGACCTTTGACCGAGCGGTCCAGGCTATCTTGCGCGGCGCGTTCGATTACCTGCGCAAGCCGGTGACGCGGTCCCGGCTCCTGGAGGTAGTGGAAAAGGCCGTCGCGGCCCGCGCCCTCGCGGGCGACATCGTCACTCTTCCCTGCGATTCCGATGCCGGCGAGGGCCTGGTGGGGCAGGGACCGGCGATGACGGAGCTGTTCAAGGAAATCGGCCGGGCCGCGCGCCAGCCTGCGCCGATTCTCATCCTGGGGGAAACGGGTACGGGCAAGGAGCTGGTGGCAAGGGCGGTGCACCGTTACGGCGGCAGGCGGGACGGCCCCTTCGTCCCCGTCAACTGCGGGGCAATTCCGGAAACGCTGGTGGAAAGCGAGCTCTTCGGTCATGAGAAGGGGGCATTTAGCGGCGCCCAGGCGCGCCGCTTCGGCCGATTCCAGGAGGCGGACGGAGGGACCTTGTTTCTGGACGAGGTGGGAGATCTTCCCCTCTCAGTCCAGGTTAAGCTGCTCCGGGTCCTTCAGGAACGGGAAGTCCGCCCGCTGGGAGGCACCCCGGTCCGCGTGGACGTCCGCGTCGTCGCCGCCACCCACCGGGACCTGGAAGCCGAAGTGCGGCAGGGACGGTTTCGAGAGGATCTGTATTTCCGGCTTCACGTGGCCCCCCTCCGGCTTCCGTCGCTGCGGGAGCGGCGGGAGGACATCCCGGCCCTCATCGCATGCTTCCTGCGCCGCCAAGCCGCGGACGGTCCGCCGCTGGAAATCGCTGCCGAAGCGCTCCGGCTGTTCCAGGAAGCGCCGTGGCCGGGAAACGTCCGGCAGTTGGAAAACGCGGTCCGGCGCGCCTCCATGCTGACGGCGGGTCGGGTGATCGGCCCTGATCCGGTTTGCCGGGCCTTGGGCGAGGGGGGGGAGGGAACGGCTTCCGACACTCTCATCGAGGAGTGGATCGGTCGGCGCGTTGCGGGCAAAACTTCCGCCGAGCCCGCGCTACTCCGCCAGTTGGAAGCGAAGGCCATCGCCGCCGTGCTGCACCGTACCGGGGGCCGCCGCTTGGAGGCGGCACGCCTGCTTGGCATCAATCGCAAGACGTTAAGGGAAAAGATCGCCCTCTACGGTCTGGAAGTTCCCGGCAACGACCCTGGTGAGGGATGAGCGCCCAAGCGCGGGGCATTGTTTTTTAATCGCCCGCCTGGAAGCCGGCGGCGTCCCTTTCTTTGAGGCCGCCATTTCGGGAAAGGTTAGTTTCCTATTCCGTCACCCGTTGGAGAAACTCCAGGCGGTTGCCCCAGGGGTCTTCTGAAAAGAAACGGCGGACGTCTTGGATCGCGTCATCGGCGCGGATGGGATGGCCTTCTTTTTCCAAGGCTGCGCGGACCTGGTTAAGGTCGGCGACGAGGAAAGCCGGATGGGCTTTCTTGGCGGGGCGGAAATCCTTTTCCGGACCGATGTGGATGGTCAATGCGCCGCATTGGAACCAGCAGTGGGCGCGGCCTTCCAGGGTCGATGGCATGGGGACTTCCTTTAAGCCCAGCAGCGTGCCGAAGAAGCGGCGCGCTGCGGCGGCGGCTTCCGGCCGGTCCGGCGTGGCCAGGAGGATGTGGTCTAGGGCGGTGATCATAAGGTGGGGTCGAAAAGGGAGAGGCCGGTTTCCTCGTCGCGCTTTTTTACCAGGGCTTTGGGCCACGCGGTGAGGAAAAGCTCCAGGGTGGGCCAGGCATGGGCTTCCAGGAGGTGGCCGCCGCGGGTCGTGCCGTCAGGCAGGCCGATGACGCCATGGACATGGACTTGGGGCTTTTCCCCCGCCAGGCCAATGTCTCCCAGGAGGGAGCAGACCTCCACTTGCTCGTTCACGGGGACTTCCCGGTAGGCTTTGCGCGCCGCGTCGAACCAGGCGAATCGGGCGCTGCGGAATGCGCCGATGGCCTGGAGGCGGGCGGCGTGGAGGCCTTCTTTTTCGGCGAATTCGGTGAGGCCGGAAAAGACCTCGTCTCCCTTGCCGAAGGCCAGGAGATAGTCCTTGGTTCCGTCCGGATAGGTGGTCAGCACGCGGGAGCGCAGGCCGGGGGCCAGGCCCGGGGTGACGGTTCCTCCCGGTGTGACGTAGCCGGCCGGGGCGGCTTCGGCATGGCCGGCGGCCAGATAGCCGCAGGCGGCCAGGCCGGCGCCGGTGAGCCAGGCCCGGCGGGAAAGGGCAGGGGAGATCATGGAGGTAAGATACTTCAGCTTCGCCAAAGTGACAATTTTCCAAAAAATGACTTATTTCGAATTGCGATCAGAGTCTTGTTTTCAAAGTAATTCAAGAAATGACAGGCCGGCGTTATGATCTCCCTAGATATGAAAAACAAGAATACGAACCGCAAGGCAGCCCGCCTCCTTTCCTTGATGATCTTGGGCGGGGCCCTGGTTTCTCCGTTGTCCGCGCAGGCCGCGGGCGGCGCCGGCAAGGGCTGGTTGGAAGTCCGCAATGACGCCTATGAAGCCCCTGGCTTCCAATATTCCGTCTACCGCCCGGATGGTACGGTGGCGGCCTCCCGCGTGCAGGCGGACCAGAAAGTCACTCTCGCTCCGGGCAGCTATCGCGTGGCCACGCAGCAGGCTTCCGTTAAGGCGCAAGTCAGCCGTGGCCGCACGACGGAGGTGGTGCTAAAGGCCGCCTCCTCTGCGCCGGAGTTGAACATGCTTACCGGAGAACCGATCCGGTAGGGCCTGAGATCAGGCCGCGCTCCGGGTGGAGCGCTTTGGGTTGGTACGGCCGGAGTAGTCCCCGGCCTTGGCCGCCCGTAGCTCGGCGATTAACCCGTCGAGCATGGGCGGCCTTTCATTTTTGTGAAATACGAAGACGTGATTGAGCGTGCGCGCGGGCTTCAGGGGGCGAAAGACGACGTCTCGGGGGGCCAGGCGCAGGACGGTGTCGGCGGCCAGGCAGACTCCCTCGCCGACGGCCACCATGGCCATGGCTTCCGGGTAGCGGCGCACTTCGGTGGTGATGCGGGGGCGGAATCCGCTTTTCGAGCAGAGGTCGAGGAAGTAGGAGTGAAAGGCCGGAGCGGAGGAGGCCGCCAGGACGATCCACGGTTCATGGGCGACGCTCTCCAGGGTAATTTCCCGGCGTTTGGCCAGGGGATGGTCGCCGGCCAGGACGATGTAGAGCGGCGCGGTCTTCCAGGGGATCATGTCCAGCTTGGCGGGGAGCCGGGCGGGGGCGGTGCCGATGAAGGCCCCGTCGATCTTCTTTTCTTGCAGGGCTTCCAGCTGCTGTGCGGCGTCCATCTCAAAGAGCTGAAGCTGGCATTCCGGATGGCTCTGGTGGAAACGGCGGAGGAGGTTGGGCATTTTCTCTTCCAGGAGCGCGCCGACGAATCCGATGCGCAGGCGGTCGACCTGGCCTTTCCGCGCGCGGGAGACCGATTCGACCGCCCGGTCCATTTGCTGGAGAATTTCCCGCGCCTGCTCGGCGAAAAGGGCTCCTTCCGGCGTGAGGCTCACGTTGCGGGTGTCCCGTTTCAGCAGGGATGTTCCCAGCTTGCCTTCCAGGATCTGGATGTGGCGGGAAAGGGGCGGCTGGGAAAGATGGAGGCGCCGGGCGGCCTTGACGAAGCTCAGTTCTTCGGCCACGGCCAGGAAGTATTCCAGCTCACGCGTTTGGATGCGTTCCATTTTAATTCTCGGTTTTGGAATAGTTTCTCTGTCTAATAGTGGACCGCAACCAAAACCTTTCCATGCAGGCCGCGTTCCCCCTGGTCTTTCTTGAAGAGGTCAAGAGCCTCCTGCCCTCCCGGCAGGCGGTTTTCTTCGCCTTGCAAATGGTGGGGGCGACGGCGCTGGCGCTATTCCTGGCCTACGTCCTGCAATTGGAATCTCCGGGAACGGCCGCGTTGACGGTGTGGATCGTGGGGAATCCGGCCTTGGGGCCGACGCTTTCCAAGAGTTTTCACCGCATGATCGGCACGCTGGTCGGCGCGACGGCGGCGGTGACGATCATGGCGCTTTTCGCGCAGGCGCCCGGCTTTTTCATTACGGCCCTGGCGCTTTGGATCGGCCTGGGCGCGGGGGTGGGGACGCTCCTTAGGAATTTCCGAAGCTATGGCTCCATTCTGGCGGGCTACACGGCGGCGATGGTCTGCATGGGGGTGTTGGACCATCCCCTCTCGGTTTTTCACTTCGCGCTGACGCGCGCTTCGGCGGTGATCGTGGGGATCGCCTGCGGTACGCTGGTGCCTCTTCTCTTTGCTCCCCGGCGGGCCTATCAGGAGGCCTGGATGCGGATGCGGGAGGCGGCCCAGGCCGTCCTGCGGCACGCGGACCGCGCCGTCCATCTGGACGGACTGGGATCCAACCTGGAAGCCCGCCTTTTTGCCGATGTGATGGCGCTGGAAACGGCCATTGAATTTGCCGCGGTAGAATCGCCGGGTTTCCGCCCTCATGAGCAGCAGGCCCGTGAAACGGTGGCGGCGCTCATCGGCCTGGCTACGGAGGCCGCGGCCCTGGGGCACGACCTGAGCCTCCGCCCGGCTTCGGCCTTGCAGCCGCTATTGCGGGATATGGAGGCGCTTTTCCGGGATTTTCCTTTTGAAGGGGGCGGGGAGGAGCTGGAGGCCTTGCGGAGCCGGATCAACGCCCTGCGCGGGCGCCTGGAGGGCGCGGCCTCTTCGGGGGTGTCCGCGCTTACCATGCGGCGGCTGCGGGAACTTCTGGCCTGTTTCGGCGCGGCGGCGGAAAATTGGGTCGGCGCGCGATTTTTCCCGGCGCATCGCCGCCCGGCCCGGCCCGCGTTCCATCCGAATTATCCCTTGGCTTTGCGCAATGGCATCCGGGCTTTCCTGGGCACGTTGGGAGCGGGTTGTTTCTGGATTTGGTCGACCTGGCCGGCAGCGGCAAATTTCGTCGTGCTTGTCTCGATCGTCTCCAGCCTTTTTGCCGTCGCGGGAGTGCCCACGGCCGTTGTCGGGCAGGTGCTTAAAGGGGGGCTTTGGGGTGTTTTGGCCGCTTTCCTGTGCTCTTTTTTCTTCATGCAGCAGGTCGACGGTTTCCCGCTCTTGGTGCTGTGCCTGGCGCCATTTCTTATGTTCGCGGGCTTGCTGATCTTTTCTCCCGCCACTTCCATCATGGGAGCGGGATTCAGCATCCTCTTTTTCCTGCTGCTGCCGCTCAATAACCCGAGCCATTACGATTTGATCGGCTTTTTGAACAATACCATGGCCGTGGTGGGGGGGATTGTCTGGGGGCTGCTGATTTACCATCTGATTCCGCCGCCGGATTCCCTTTCCGTCCGCGGTTATCTGGAAGGGGAGGTGCGGCGGGACCTGGAAAGACTGGCTTCCGCCCCCCGGCCGATGACCGTCGACGCGTGGCGGCACACGATGTTTGACCGCCTGCACCTCCTGCATAAGGCGGGGGCTCCGTTGGAGGGGCCGCTGGCCGCTCTGCACGTGGGCATTCACATCCTCCGGCTCCGCGCGCTGCAGGAAGCGGCGGGAAAGGAGGGCTCGCGCCTGCGGCCTGCCTTGGAAGCTTTCCGCGCGCCCGCGGGAAGGGTGGAGCGCCTGCGCGCCGCGGGGGACGGGCTGGGAGTCCTGGCTTCCGAAGGAGAAGCATGGGAGGAGGCGGCCGAACGGGTGGAGGAGTCGGCGCTTATGCTGGAGCGGGAAACTTCCTTCTTCCGCCTTGCTTAAAATGAAGGAAATCGACTTCTTCGGCGTTTATCTGCCGCCCTTCTTTGGGTTCCTGGTCCTGGCTTTGCTGGCCTTCCTGCCGATCTCGGTCTTTTTGGATGGAAGCCGCCTGGAGACGTGGGCCTGGCACCCGGCTCTTTTCAAGTTGGCGACGTTTCTCCTTCTGCTCTCCCTGGTCGGGCTGGTAATCGGAATGTTATGAAACGATGGTCCGACTACGATCCGGCTCTGCTCCGCCGCGTGGGAGTCACGGGTGGCGCGGTGCTCCTGGCCGTGCTGGCCGTTGGCCTTCTGTGGTGGAGCTACATGCTCCGCCCCTGGACGCGCGACGGGCGCGTGCGGGCGGAAATCGTGGCCGTGGCGGCCGAAATTCCGGGAAAGGTGACGGAGGTGCGCGTGGCGGACAACCAGTTCGTCCATAAAGGGGACGTCCTCTTCGTCGTCGATCCGGAGGATTACCGGCTGCAGCTGGCGCAGGCGGAGGCGACCTGTGAAGCCCGCCGCCAGCAGATGGAGATCCGCCAGGCCGACGCCGCGCGGCGGCGGCAGCTCAGCGTGGAAGCGGTCTCCCAGGAGGAGCGGGAGACCGCGGAATCGGAGGCCGCCGTGGCCGCCGCCGCGTATGCGGAGGCCCAGGCCTCCCTGGCCACCGCCCGCCTGCACATGCGGCGGACGGAGGTCCTGGCCCCTGCCAACGGCTACGTCACCAATTTCCACCTGCGCGTGGGCGATTACGCCACCCCCGGGCAGGCGAAGATGTCGGTCATCGACTCCGATTCATTTTGGATCGCCGGCTATTTCGAGGAGACGAAGATCCCCCGCATCCGGGAAGGGGACGGCGCCACCATCCGCCTGATGGGCGTGGGCGACCCGCTGGAAGGGCACGTGGAAAGCATCAGCCGCGGCATTGTCGACGCCAATGCGGGGCTGGGCCAGGGGCTGGCGGAGGTCAATCCGGTCTTCAACTGGGTCCGCCTGGCCCAGCGCATCCCCGTCCGCATCATCATCGACCGCGTGCCGTCCGGCGTGATTCTGGCCGCCGGCATGACCTGCACGGTTTCCGTGCATCACCGCCGCCATTCATGAAAACCCGTCTTGCCGGCCTGTTCCTTTCCCTGTGGCTGGCGGGTTGCGCCGTGGGGCCGGACTACCACCGGCCCACCGTGGACATGCCGCCGGACTGGGGCTGGAAGATAGCGGAGCCCGCCGACGACCGGATCAAGCCCGACTGGTGGACCTCTTTCGGCGATCCGGTCCTGAACGATTTGGAGACGCGCGCGGGCAAGGCCAACCAGCAGGTCCTGGCCGCCCTCTCCCGCATCGACGGAGCCCGCGCCACGGCCCGCATCGCCAAGTCGGAGTTCTTCCCCGAGCTGAGCCTGGACCCTTCCGCGAAGCGTTACAAAACGCCTCCCACCGTGGTGCCGCAGAATTTCACCGCCAACACCTTCACCGTTCCCCTGGATTTGAGCTATGAGATCGACCTCTGGGGGCGGGTCCGTCGTTCCTACGAGGGGGCCCAGGCCCGGGCGCAGGCCAGCGTGGCCGATTACTACAACGTGCTCCTTTCCCTGCGCGGGGAGGTGGCCATCCAGTATTTTCTCCTGCGGCAAATGGACGCCCAGCAGGAGATCTTTGAGCGTGTCGCCGCCCTGCGGCAAAAGGAGGCCGAGCTGAAGGAGGAGCGCTTCCGCGGCGGCCTGATCGCCGGCTCCGAGCTGGACCGGGCCCGTACGCAGTGGAAGCTGGCCAAGAGCCAGGCCGTGGAGGCGGCGCGCCAGCGGGAGGAGCTCCAGAGCGGCTTGGCTCTCCTGTGCGGGGAGGCGGCTCCTTCCTTCCGCATCCCTCCGGCGACCTCCCTCGGCGCTGTGCCCCGGATTCCCGTGGGGCTGCCCGCTTCCCTTCTGGAGCGGCGGCCGGACGTGGCGCGGGCGGAGCGGAAGATGCAGGCGGCCAATGCCGACATCGGCGTGGCCTACGCCGCCTATTTCCCCGCCTTGAGCCTGACGGGGGACGCGGGCTATTCCAGCTTCAAGGCGGGCAGCCTGCTGGATTGGGAGAACCGCCTCTTCCAGATCGGGCCCAGCGCGACGCTGCCCCTGCTCAACGGCGGCCGGATCGCCGCGGGGGTCAGCAGCGCCCGGGCCGCCTACCAGGCCACCTGCGCCGATTACCGGCAGACCGTCCTGGCCGCGCTGCGGGACGTGACGGACGCGCTGGACGACCTGCACCATTATGAGGAACAGGCCTCCCTCCTGCGCGAAGCGACGACCGATGCCGCGGCGACGGAGGATCTCTCCCGCCGAAATTTCCAGGGCGGCGTGACGAATTACCTCCAGGTCACGGAGGCGGAGGGCGGGCGCCTGCAGGCCCGGCTGGAAGGGGTGCGGGCGGAGGCGATGGAGCGCATTGCCTCCGTACGCCTGTTTAAGGCGCTGGGCGGGGGCTTCCAGTCCGGATCTTAATCCCGCTGTTCCAGGAAAAGCGTCTTCTGCTGGCCGGATTGGTCGACGGCGCGGGCCGCTTCCTCCAGCGTGACGCCGCTGCCCGCCGGAAGGAGGACGGTGGCGATGGCGATGTCCGCCAGCGCCCGCCGCAGGGCTTCCAGGGAATCGGCCTGGGCGGTGGCGGGATCTTTCTGCAAAAGCATCGGCTCCCATTCCCCTTCCAGGCGGTAGATGCGGCGAGCGGCGTCCAGGGGGGAGGCCAGGCAACGCTGCCGCGCCAGGCGGGCTAGGGAGACCAGGGAGGCGCTCACGGCCTCAGCCTTTCGCGGTGGCGCGGGCCGGTTCCAGGTAGACGGGGAAGCTGGGAATCTCCCCGCTGCGGCGGATCAGGGAATCGAGCAGGGGGGTGGACGACCGCGTGAGAGGCGTGCCCGGCTCCCCGGCCTGCCGCAGTTCCAGAGCCTGCTGAAGGAGGGTTTCCTTTTCCTTGGGAACGTGGACCCACTTATCCAGTGCCTTGCCGATTTGCGCGGAGGCGTCCCGGTCCGTCCGGTCGACGTAGAGGATGTCGGCCTTCTTGAGGAGGTTTTCCAAATCGGGGGTCAGGGAGGTCTCGCCGGTGATCAGCGTCTTGCCTTCGCGCGCGTTGCGGACGATCCGCAGTTCCTCCGGCCCCTTGCCTCCCGCCACGTCGGCGCAGAGGAGGGTGGTGATGGCCAGGCCGCTGGGGGACTGGTTTTGCGCCGCCGCGATGGTGGGGATCAGCTTGGCTTGTTCGGGATCGGGGACGTCCAGGGAGACGCCGACGTTGGCGTTCCACAGGGCGTCGAGGTTCTTCCCGCTCAGGCCGGGCAGGGCCAGCGCGGTGAGGGTTTCCCGGAAGGAGAGGATGTCGTGGGATCCCTGGCCGTCGAGGATCAGGGAATCGCCCACCGGCAGGAGGGAGAGGGGGGCGGAGTCGCCCACGGTGCCTTCCAGAAAGTGGGGATTGCCCACGCAGAGGAATTTGGTGGTGGGCGTTTCCAGGCTCTTGCGCTCCTCTTCCAGGCGGTTGACGCAGAGCTGGAGGTCGAGCGGCTTGATCAGGCTGTCGTCCGAGCCCTTCAGCTGGGGGTAGAACTCCCGCAGCTGGGCGCAGAGGATTTTCTGCAGGGTTTCCGTCTCCGGGGAGAGCTGCAGGCCCTTGTAGGGATCGTTGTCCAGCAGCTTGGAGATGGGCTTGAGGTTGGGATTGGCGGTGGCCTCGGCAAAGGAGGTACCGGTGATGCCGTGGTCGGTCGCCTTTTGCAGCAGGAGCTTGTGCAGGTTCGGCTTCCCCTGGCGCAGGGAGGCGTTCTCAATGGCTTGGAGGACGGTCAATTCCAGGTTGGTGCCCAGGAAGCGGTCCGGGGTGACGCGGGGCGAGGGGGAGACGGCGGGCGGCTGGCTCCAGTCCTGCGTCACGTCCAGGCCCGCGCTTTGGGACAGGGGGATGGAGTGGGGACGGGGCTTCAGCGCCTCGTTGACGTGGTCGATGATCATGCGCAGGCCGCTGCCCAGGCGGCGGCGGTCCTGCTCGTCGACTTCCATCATGATTTCCGAAGGGCGGTTCGGCGATTCGGGGTCGAGGAGGTTGTCCCAGTCCTTGTAGAATCCGGCCAGCTGCCGGGCGGCCTGGAGGACGTCGGCCTGCTTCTCGATCATGCGGTAGTGCCAGTCGGGCACGTTTTCCTTTTCGGCGGGGGAAAGGCCCAGGTGGCGGACGCTTTTCCAGAAGGCCGTCGCCTTCTTCGGCTCCAGGCCGGCGGCCAGGGGCAGCTTATTCAGGGTGGAAAGGGGCAGGCCGGTCAGCATGTGGCTGATCTGGTGCTCGTAGTCCTCCTTCGTCGCGTCGGGGACGAAGCGGGGCTGCAGGCGGCTGTATTCGGAATAGTCGCGGTCCTTGATGCCGACGCCGTCCGATTTCATGTTGCCGGTCAGGTCGCAGAAGAAGCCGGGCTTCATATCCTTCCGGCGGAAGGTGAATTTGAGGCCGCCGGCGCCTTCCACGGTCGTCTCCGGCGACTGGCCGATGAGGACTTCCCAGACGGGATAGAGCTTGGCGTCGGTGGAGGGGTCGGTCCGCATGTATTCCTCGCCGATGAAGGGGCGGCCTTCGTTCCAGGCGCGGATGAGGGGGCCGAAGCGGGTCTTGATGGGCAGGCTGTCGAGGCCCGCGTCCAGACGCTCCAGGCCGCGCACCTTTTCCAGGGCCTGGAAGGCCGGATGGGCGGCCTTGTCGGCGGAGAGCTTTACGTCTCCCCAGGCGATGATGGCTGTGCCGTCGTCCTTTTCCGTGAAATGTTCGCCGAAGGTTTCCTTTAGGATCTGGAAGGAAAGGGGATTGAGCGTCTTTTCCGCCAGCCGTTCCTCGACGATCTTGTAGACGCTGCGGCCCGCCTTGTCGGCGTCCAGGACCGTCTCGAAAAGGGCGTTTTCCGCGTTCTCCGCGAAGTTGAAAATCACGGCGCCTTCCGGCGTCTGCATGCGGCCCAGGACGCCCAGGTCGTGGGACTTGCCCATGCCCGGGGGGCCCACCGTCAGGCGCAGCTTGCGCCGGGCGTCGGGCTGGCGGGCGATGATCCCCTCCTGTTGCAGGGAGAGCATGCTGGGGTAGGGCAGTTCCCGGAGAGCCAGGCCCATGACCTCCGCGTAAGGGCGCTTGCTGTAGAAAAGGAGCGGTTCTTCCAGGGCTTCCAGGGTGGGCGGGATATAGGTCCCGTCGTCCAGGGTGCGGGAAGTGCCCATCGTGGGGTAAGGCCGTCCCGGCGCGCCCAGGGCGATGGGGTGGAGGGAAGCGTCGTCCATAAGAGAGGGTTGAAGGTAATTCGGCTATTTCGCGGGGGGATTTCCCTGAAAAAGCCCGGGATTTTGGCCTCTTGTTTCCGGGAAGGACGGGCTGGGACGGCGGGCGGCGCCAAAGGCCTGGGGACCTAGCCTGGGCAGCGGGTGGCGGCTCAAAAGGAGCGTTTCATGGGCCGCGCGGTCAAAGTCGACCTGGGGGCGGTGCTTTTCCGGGACGTGCTCCCACAGCCGGCGCATTTCTGGGAAGCGGCCCAGCCAAAGGGCGGGGGAGAAGACCTGCTCCAGGTGGCCGTTATTGCCCGCCAAAAGGAGAGGGGTGCGATGATTGTACGTGTTGAGAAGGAAATGTTCCGGGAGGAGGACCTGGCCGGACTCCCGCAGCACGGCGGCGATTTGCTCCAGGTGGCCGCCCCAGGCCGCCCGGTGCAGGGCGGTCCGTTTGTCCCGGTCTGTGACCAGCAGATGGTCCAGGGAGAGGGATTGGCCCGATTCCTTGAGAATCGCGGCGAGCCGGTCGAGGTGGCCGCTTTGCGCCGCCTGATGGAAGAGAGTCCGGCCTGAGCGGTCCTTCAGGAGGCAGTGCTCCAGGGAAAAAGGAGTGCCCGTCGTCTTGAGAATCGAGGCGACTTCGCCGATGGCGCCTTTTCCGACGGCCAAGTGGAAGGCGGTCGATCCGTTGCTGTCCCGGAGGAGGAAGTGATCCAGGGAGAGCCGGTGCCTTTGGGAGAATTCCTGCAGGCGATGCTCCGCAATGGCGCCGTGGAGCCGTTGCCGCGTCTCCTCGTTCAACGGGAGCGGAGTTTTGAATGGGAAAAGACGCATGGAGCTAGGAGGAGCGTTCGCGGCGGGGAGAGTCCTGGACCGGCAAGGGGGAGGAGGGGCGCGCCGCCGTGCGGAAGGAGTCCTTTTCCAGGAGCGGAAGGGTCCGTTTTAGGAGGAGAGTTTCATGCAGCCATTCCTGGAAGGGGATTTGGCCCCGCTTGGCTTCCGGGACGTGGTTCCAGAGGGCCAGCATTTCCGGCGCCCGGCCCGCCCACCGGGCGGGGACGAAGACGCGGTCGAGATGTTCGCTCAGGACGGCCCGTTCCAGCGGGGTGGCTCCCTGCTTGTCCGGGAGGAGGAGCAGGGCGGAGGTGAAAGGCGTTTTTCCGGCAGGCCGCACGATCTCCTCCACCTGGTCGAGGCAGCCGCGGGAGGCCGCCCAATGCAGGGCGGTTTGGCCGAATTGGTTCGGCCGCAGAAAGTGGTCCAGCTCCAGGACCTGCCCCGACTTTTTCAGCAGCGCGGCGATCCGGTCCAGCTGGCGTTTATTGGTGGCCCAATGGAGGAGGGTGTTGTCCGCCCCGTGATCGGCCAGGACATGGGAGAGGGTGAGGGTTTCGTCCGATGCCTGGAGCAGGGAGGCCACCTGATTCAGGTTTCCTTTGTCGGCGGCGAGCTGCAGCGCGGTGTTCCCTAGATGGTCCTTGGCCATGAGGTGATCGAGGGAAAGCGTCTCCCCGTTTTTCCGGAGATGGGTGGCGACGGTCGTGAGCCAGCCGCATTCCGCCGCCTTCGTCAGCGGGGTTCCCGACGGGGTGTCGGTGAGAAAGTGCGCCAGGGAAAGGCGGCGATGCCTGAAAAAATGGGAAACGCTCCCCTCCTGGATGGCGTGCCGCAGGTCGAGGGCCGCGGCCACGTCGGCGGGCGGGGTGAATTTGGAATCGGAAGGTTCCATGCCTAGGGGGTTCGTCCCTGCGCGGGCGGGGTCTTTTGCTCCGGCGGCTCCAGTTCCGTGCGCCGGGCCGTGCGGAAGGCCTCCGGGGCAAGGAGGGCGATGGGCCTGCGGCTCAATAAGAGAGTCTCGTGCAGGAGTTGCTCGAAGGGGGCCTGGCCCTGCTTGGGAAGGGGCACGTGGCTCCAAAGGCGGCTCATCTCCTGCGGCCGTCCCACCCACAGGGAGGGCTGAAAAACGGTGGCCAGATGGCCCGCGCTGGCGGCGAGGCTTAACGGCGTGTCGCCGTGCTCCTCTTCCAAAAGGAGGTGGTCGGCGGAAAGGGTTTCCCCCGTTTTCTGAAGGATGGAGAAGGCCTGGCCGATGTGGCCGCGGCTCACGGCCTCGTGCAGCGGCGTCGAGCCGCCCTTGTCCGGGGTCAACAGGTTGGCCAGGGTCAGCTGCTGGCCGAATTCCTTGAGGACGGAGGCCATCTGGTCCAGATGCCCGGTCCAAGCGGCGCTATGGAGCGGGGTCATGTCCATGATCGACTTGGCCAGCACGTGGCCGATGAGCAGGGGCTCCTTCGCCTCCTTGAGGACGGCGGCCAATTGGTCCATCTGCCCGGCGAAGGCGAGCTTGTGCAGCGGGGTTGTGCGGTCGTTCCACTGCTGCAGTAGGAAGTGGTCGATGGAGAGGGCGTGGTTTTTGGCGAAGGCGGGCAGGTGGCCCTCGTCGATGGCCTTGCAAAGCCGTTTCCGGGTTCCCTCGTTCAAGGCGGGGCGGGTTCTTAGGGAAAAAATCCTCATGCCTTGCTCCGGGCGCCGGGCGCGTGGGCGTTTTCCAGGGCCGGAATGGAAAGGGCGGGGCGCACGGCGGTGCGGAAGGCGCCGGGGTCGAAGCGGGGACGGCCGGGCAGGCTAAGCAGGGCCGTTTCGTCGCAGATCTGCCCGAAATCGATTTGGGACCGGTGTTTTTCCGGGACATGGCTCCACAGCTGGAGCATGGCCGGCAGGCGTCCTTGCCAGAGGGTCGGCTGGAAGATTTGGTCCAGGACTTGGCGTTGGATGGCCAGGTCCAGGGTGGTCTGGCCAAGGTTGTCCTTTAGGAGCAGCTGCTCCGGCAGGACGGCCTGGCCGGAATCGCGCAGGATGCGGGAAACCTGGCCAAGGGCCTTGAAGGCGACGGCCCAAAACAAGTAATTCCTGCCACCCTTATCCGTGGCCAGGAAATGCTCCGAGGAAAGGGGCTGGCCGGAATCCTTTGCCAGAAGGGCGGCGTGTTCGAGGCCGCCTTTGCAGAGGGCCCAATGCAGCGGGGTTTGACCGTCCTGGCCGGGGACAAGGAAGTGCCGCGGGGAAAGGGCTTGGCCGGAGGCCTTCAAGAGGGAGGCGATTTGTTCGAGCCGCCCGACGGTGGCCGCCAGCCATAGCGGAGTGTCCCCCTCTTTGTTCGGGACCAGGAAATGATCCGGCGACAGGGGATGTCCGGCCTCTTTGAGAGCGCGGGCTATTTGGTCGAGGCCGCCGCTGAGAACCGCCTTGTGAAAGAGGGTGTCGCCGTTTTTGCTTCGGATGAGAAAGTGTTTGGGAGAGAGCGCGTATGTCTGGCCTAGCAAGGGCAGCTCTTCCATCTGCATGGCCGTCAGCAGGCGGCTGAACGTCTTCCTGCTAAGGGGCAGGGACTTTTTCTTGGGTGATTTGCCGAAGGAGAGCATGGAGTCCCGTTATGGAGCTTGCTGGAGGGCCGCGGTGGAGGGCGTCTCCAGGCCGGCGATGGTGGTCCGTGCCGCCGTGCGGAAGGCGGCCGGGCTTTCGCTTGGAAAATTTAAAAGGCCCATGGGATTTCTTCCGGTTCAGCGCTCGTTCGCCTTTTCCTGGTTTTCGGCCGCCAGGATCATGGCCCGCTCGGCGCGGCGGAACTGGGCCTGCTTGGAGGAGGCCGGGACGGCGACGAAGCTCTTGCACGCGCGCATCTTCCCCAGGAGGGCTTCCAGCATCTGGCTGGAGACGTGGGCCGGGTCTTTTCCGTGGGTGACGTCGATGCGCTGGGTGGGACGGACGGTGCGGACGTTGGCCGCCAGCTTTTCCATGGGGGTGTTTCCCTTGCGGTTGAGGATGGCCACGTCGGTGGTGACCAGGTCGCACGCGGAAAAGAGGTGCTCGAAGGCGGCTTTGGACGCGGTGTCGTCGTAAATATCCCCGTCGGAGATGATGTGGAGGTGGGTGAAGCCGGTGACGGCGTCCGGATGGGGCTTCTTGGCCCCCAGGGTGGAGGCGGTCCATTGAAGGGCGGGGGCCAGCGTGGTGCCGCTGGAGAGGCCCTCCTTGAGTCCGGCGAAGGTCTTGCCGATGGTGAGATGGTCGTCCCCCGGCTTGGCGATGAGGAAGGGCTGGGGCGGACCCCAAATGCCGACGTAGGTGTCGATGCCGGAGCCCTTGTTCCCGCGGTTGAGGAGGCGCGTGGCCTCGTAGAAAATAATGGCGGTTTGGAGGGCCCGCTCCTCCGGCGTGGGGAGCTTGCCTTCTTCCCCCCAGGACCAGGAGCGCATGCTGCCGGAGCCGTCGATGAGGATGACGGCGTCGATGCTGGAGGGCTTGAACTTTTCGTGGTCGGCGCGGAATAGGTGGTAGTCCCGCAGCTGGACGTTGCCGGAGAGCTTTTTCTCGCCCAGCTGGTCCCAGGCCTTGGGCAGAAAGCGTTCGAAGTCCCCGTCGGCGGGGAGGAGCGTGCGCTGGCGGGAGGGAGCCTGGATGCTTTGCAGCTGTTTTTCCTGGATCTGCTTCAGCTGTTGGGCGACGAAACGGATGGGCCCCGCCAGGCGGGCGACTTCGGCGGCGTAATCCTCCCAGCTGCCCACGGGCAGCTCGTCGATGCCGGGGCCGGCGCTCATGGACTGGGCGCTGGTGGCGCGGAGATCCTGCGCCTGCTTTTCCCGTTCCTCCCGGGCCCGGTCCTCCGCCTTGGCTTGTTTTTGCCCTTCTTCGATTAGTTCGCGGAGGGTCTTCTCCTCGTCCGCCTCCTGCTTCGGGCCGGACTGGTCTTTATCTTCTCCCGGCGCGGTTTCCGCGTTTTCCTGGTCGGGCGTGCGGGGCGGGAGCTGGGGGCTGGGCTGCTGGCCGGCGCCTTCGACTTCGAGGGTTTCGCCTCCTTCCTCCTCTTCCCCCATGCCGCCGGAGCCGGAGTCTTGCTCCTCCCCGCCGCCGCCGCGGCCTTGGCCCTGGGAGTTTTGCTGTTCCTGGGACGGGTTCTGTTGAAGCTTCTTTTCGATCTCCTCCTCCTTGGCGTCGAGGAGTTCCTGGGCGAAGGGGGCGGCGTAGTCGTCCCAGATGCGGTCGATGATTTCGTTGCGCCGGCGGCAAAGATCCAGCGTTTTGGCGGCGTAGTAGTCCTGGCCGTAGCCCCGTTCCCACACGCGCAATTGGAGGTCGGGCTGGAGGGAGGCCAGGGTGTGCAGCCGCTCGGCCAGTTCACGGTAGGGCGGGACTGCGGAAGGGCCCGCACCGGGGCGGGTGATGCGGTCCACCTCCACGCCGCTTTGCGTCCAGCCCTCCCGGGTGTCCTGGAACAGCCCGTTGCGGGAGAAAAAGGCCATGTTTACGGCGTGGCCCAGGTTGGCCAGATCCCCTTTGGGGCCGGTCGGGAAGGCTTCGGCCTTTTGCGAGATGAGGAGTGTCTCGATGTAGTTGAGGGAGGTGCCGTAGTGCTGGGAGACGCCGTCGAGCCGTTCCCCTTGGATGGCGGCGTAGCGGTTGACGCAGTTGTCCTCCGCGGGATTGGTGATCCCGTGGCGGAGTTTCCATTCGGTGTCGGCCAGGCGCAGTTCCTTGTACTCGTCCTGGGTCAGGGGGCGGGTCTTGCCGGTTTTCTTGAGCGCGGCCATCTTTTCCCGCAGGGCGGTCATGGCCGGGGGGAATTCCTTGCTCAGCAGGCTGTGGGCGATCTCATGGACGACGATGGAGCGGCTGTGCTCGAAGCCGAAGATGAGGGTGTTGAGGAAATCGATGTTGATCCGCTTTTCTTCGGGCAGGAAGCAGTACCAGCTCCCCGGCGGCCCCCAGCCGAGCCGGACGGAATCGTTCACGAGGTCCAGCAGGAGGCTGGCGCTTTGGATTTTCTCGAAATTGGCGCGCGGGGACTGGATGGCCTGCTTCCAAAGCGGGCTTTCTTTGAGGGTAGGGGCCCGGCGGTTTTCCGGCCACGCCTGCATGGCGTCCGGCTGCTGCTGAAGGTGGCTGAAGAGGGCGCCCCAGGCCAGGGCATTGGCGGGGGAATTGAGGTCGGGCGGGATGTCTACCTGGCCGTTTTGCAGGGCGTTCTGGATGTTTCCCAGTTCCGGCAGGTTTTCGCCGCCGGGCAGCTCCTTCTCCAGCCGGAGCAGAAAATTGGCGAGGAACTCCCTTGAAACCTGCTTGGTCTTGAACGCGTTAAAGAGATCGGAACGCAGGCGCGTCAGCGGCTCGGCACGGATCTCTTCCAGGGGCTTCATACGGTTGCTACCTAATTCGGCTATTTTTGGCCGGGCACGGCTTGCTCTGATGGGCCAAAAGAGAGAAAATCGCTCCATGGGCAACGATGGACCGGACGGCACCAGTCTGGGGCACGTCCATATCAATCCGGAGGTTTCGCAAAAGGAGGAGATCCCGAAGGACGAGGATTTGGCCCTTTTCCTGGAAAAAAAGATCGAGGAGGAGATCAACCTCCTCCTGGGCAGTTTTCCCACCGCCGTCCGCCATCTGGTGATGCGGGCCCTCATGGCCTTGGTGGCCCAGGAGCGCGCCGCTTTTGGCCGGGGGGCGTACCGCTTCCAGCAGGGGCAGCAGATTCTTTCCGTCCCGGGGCATTCCCCGGCGGAATTCGGTTTTGAGGAGGGGGAGATCCTCGACATCCGCCGGGACCAGGCGGTGGCGATCTATTTTGAAAACCGGATCATGAAGGAGATCCGGGCCCTGGCGGCGATGGACGGCCAGGAGGCGCAAAAACTGATCGGCTATCTTCACAGCATCATCGGGCTGGAGCGGGCCAACCGTGTCACTCCGGCGGAGGCGCGGCTCCAACTGCGGACGCTGGACGAGAAGGTCCGCATCAACTGGCTGCGGGAAGGGCTGGCAGCACTTTTGAGCGCCCATCACTCCCACGAGGTGCCTCATCCGGAGGCCGAGCCGGAGCGGGACCACTCCCAGGAAGGCCCCACGCCTTAAAAGCCGGTGCGCCTCCGGCCGCTTTATGCTAGGGTCCGCCCTCCATGGCGAAGGCATTTAAAGATCTGACGGCCCAGGAGGTTTTAGCCCTGGCCATCTCCCAGGAAGAGGAAGACGGGCGCATTTACGGCGAGTTTGCCCAGCGAGTCCGGGAGGATTATCCGGAGACCGCCGCCGCTCTCCTGCGCATGCAGGAAGAGGAGGCGGGCCACCGCAACCGCCTGATCGACGTCTACCGGAAGCGTTACGGGGAGCACATCCCCCTGGTGCGCCGCCAGGACGTGCGCGGCTACTATTCCCGCAAGCCGCTCTGGCTGGCCAAGATCCTGACCGTCTCCCTGATCCGGGGCGAGGTGGAGGAAATGGAGGCCGACGCCCAAGCCTATTACGCCGCGGCGATGGAGAAGACGGCCGACATCGAGGTCCGCAAGCTCCTGGGCGACCTGGCGATCGAGGAGGGCCGCCATTACGACCTGGCCTCCACCATGGAGGAACAGCAACGGGCCTCCGGCGTACGGGACAAGGAAGACGAGGCGGAGCGCCGCCGTTACGTCCTGCAATACATCCAGCCCGGCCTGGCCGGACTCATGGACGGATCCGTTTCCACGCTGGCCCCGGTCTTTGCGGCCGCCTTCGCCACCCATAGCAGCAAGACGGCCCTCCTCGTCGGCCTGGCCGCCTCCCTGGGGGCGGGCATCAGCATGGGCTTTGCCGAGGCGCTTTCCGACGACGGCGTGTTAAGCGGGCGCGGCCATCCCTGGGTGCGGGGGCTCATCTGCGGCCTGATGACGACATTGGGCGGCATCGGCCACACGCTGCCCTATCTGATCCCCGCTTTTTACTTCGCCACGTACGTGGCGGTCGCCGTGGTGGTGGTGGAGCTGGCCCTCATCTCCTGGATCCGCCACCGGTACATGGACACGCCGCTCCTGGCCGCCGCCTTCCAGGTGGTGGTGGGCGGGGCGCTCGTCTTCATCACCGGCATTCTCATCGGCGTTTCCTAAGGAAGGGCGCAAAAAAGAACCCCGCCCCTCGAACAGGGGGCGGGGCTTTGTTTTCCCGTCTTGGACGGGAAAGGGTTTAGCAATAAAGCATCGGTCCGCGGGTGTAGAGGGCGCTGGAGCCGGACCGCGGATTATTCGGCGTGTAGGGATTGTTCGTCGCCGGGCCGTCCGGGGCCGGGGTGCTGGGGTCGACGGGGCTGCCAGGCTTCGCCGGACGGTTGGGGTTGGCCGGACCGGGAGACGTTCCGCCCGGGGTGGCCGGGCTGGAGGGGGTGGCGGGCGCCGCTTGCAGGGTTCCCAGGCTTAACGCGGCCGAAAGCGCCGCGAAGGCCAGCATGCGGAGAGGAGAGAGCTTTTTCATTGGGGTCCTTTTTTAAGGT
This sequence comes from Verrucomicrobium sp., assembly GCA_028283855.1. Classification (NCBI taxonomy): domain Bacteria; kingdom Pseudomonadati; phylum Verrucomicrobiota; class Verrucomicrobiia; order Verrucomicrobiales; family Verrucomicrobiaceae; genus Verrucomicrobium; species Verrucomicrobium sp. The sequence goes on from JAPWJX010000001.1 coordinate 124,165, forward strand.
TAATCTTTTTGGGTGCGGGGAGGCTTCACGTTGAGCTTGCGGGAAGCGGCGGTCAGTTTCTCATCGGTGGCCGCCTCCTCTTCCAGGGTTTCCTGAAGCAGGGAGGCCGCCGCCCGGTCGCCCAGGAGCTGGGCGTAGGTGCGGACCGTGCCGTAACCGGCGATCTCGTAGTGTTCCACCCGCTGGGCGGCGGCGATGAGCGCCGCGTCCTTCACTTCCGGGGTGGCGTTTTCGGAGATGGTCTCGCTGCCTTCCTCGACTAGGCCCTGCATGGCCTTGCAGGTCTTTCCGGTGGGGGATTCCTCATAGCGGGAGAGGATCTCCTCCAGCCGCTGGGCGTGGACCTTCGTCTGCTCCAAGTGGGTCAGGAAACCTTTGCGCAATTCGGCCGCATGGGCGGCCTTGGCCATCTTCGGCAAGGCATCGACCAGCTGCGTTTCCGCGCTGTAGAGGTCCTTCAATTGTTCGATGAAAAGCTGCTCCAGGCTTGTGATCTTCTCCTGGCCCATGTGGGTCACCGCCTCGTAGATCGCCTGGGCTTTTTCCTTCACCCCGCGAGTCACGGTTTTGAAGGATTGCTTCTTCTTCGTGCCGCGCCGCGGCACCCGGGTTGTGGTGTGGCGTTTCTTGATCATGGATGAAAACCCGCATCGCATGTGCCTAAAGCGGCTTGGAAGGCCGCAATCCCCTTGAGGCGAAGGAATTCCGCAAGAATATCCGCCGGGGTAAGTATCATGGTTTTGTTGCAAAACGCATGAACCGGGGTGGGGGAGGGGCAATTTTGAGCGATGGCGCGGAAAAGAGGCTCTTGGCCTAAAATTTGCTTAAGAGGGGCCAATGTTTCGCAAAGCCCATCTCCGGAACGTCGCGTTCGAGGCCGCTTTGGCCTTGGGCCTGGGCGCGCCCGCATGGGCTCAGGCCCCGTTCCAGACGCCCCTTTTCGGGCATGAGCCGAAGGTGGAGGCTCCCCTCCCGCCGAATATGGCTTCCCTATTTTCTCTCCTGGCGTCGCCGCGGGAAAAGACCTTCACCGCCTTGGTCACTCCCCGGCCGGCGGTGAAAGGGGATTTTGAGGCCAAGGCGCAGGTGACCGATTTTTGGAAGCTGGCCTTCGGCCAATGGCCCGTGCCGGGGGTCGAGTTCGACCCGGACATCGTCCGGGAAGTGCCCCTGGAATTAACGACCCGCTTTGATCGCTCGCCGAGCGGCTACCACGCCACGACGAACGGTTACGCGGGATTCGGCACCGAGTCCCGGGATATGGCGCGGCAGGACTATTTGGAGGACGAGGGGGAGATTTTTGGGCCTGCTAAAATCCGTTCCGCCCTGCCCCCCCTTCAGCAAGGCGTGGAGATCGGCATCACGGTGGAGGGGCATGAAACGGCCCACGCCGTTTTTAACGAGCGGATGGCGCTCCTCGATCTTCTCACCCGCCCGGCCTGGCGGCAGAAGGGGATCCTGGCCTCTCCCGTTTCCGGCCACGGCCCGGTTTTGGAAAGCCTGCTGGAAGAGGGAGAGACGCCCTTGGAAACGATGATCCGGCAGGTGCGGCTCCAGACCGGATACGAGATGATGAATGCCGGCGAGGACGACACCGCCCTGCATGAGTATCCTCTCCTTGTCACGGAGATCCGCTCTTACCTGACCGGCCCGATCACTGACCAGATCGCCTCAAAGGCCTGGAGCCGCCTGCCCGCCACGCCCCAGGAGCTGTGGGCCGCCTACGCCAACGTGGTGGAGGAAACCCCCAAGGGCGGGGAATCGGGCCGCTACCTGGCCTCGCCGGAGGGCAAGAAGATGCGGGAGCAGTTTCCGGTCGTTTTGACCAACGAGGCGGCGCGCGATTCCCGCGTCTGGCTCAAGCGCGGCTTGAAGATGGTTCCGGAAGAGAAGCGGGCCGGTTTCTTTGAAAAAGTCCTGCCCCAGATCTATGGGGAGCTGCTGGAAGATTGGGGCGATCCCAAGGGCTTGGTGAAGATGGGCCTCCCAGCCAGCCCGGTCTACGGCATGGCCTTTGCCCATCAATTGATCTACGCCGGCCACCCCGAAAAGCCGTGGACGCAAAAGCAGTGGCAAAAGGTGGCCGCCCAGGTGGAGCCGGAGGTCTTCCAACGGGTGTGCGAGCTGGCCATCGCCCACCGTCAGTCGATCGCCCTGGACGCCTTGCTTCAGACCCCGCAGGGCCGCTCCCTGCCTCAGGACGCCAAGGACCGCTTCTACTCGGAAGCCGCCTTGGCGCAGGAGTGGGATCCGGCGGACGACCTTTTGGGCAAGCTCCAGGCCAGCCGGAACGTGCAGGCCCTGCTGGCCGCCGGAGCTCGTTATCCGGAGGCTCCCCAGCCCCAGAAAATCGACCCCGGCGTCTTCCGCCTGCCCCTGGTGCCCCGCATCCTGCTGCCGAAGGACTTCAAGCTGGCGCCCGCGCCGGAGGCGAAGGAAGCGCCGAAGCCGGCAGGCGGCTGGGTGTTTCTCCCCTGATTGTCATTTCACGCGGGCGGCGTATTTTAAGGGGCGATGGGTTGGAGAACTTACGTCCGCAACGCCGTTTTGGAGGCGGCCCTGCTGCTGGGGCTGCCGGGGCAGTTCGGCGTGGAGATTCCCCAGCCGCCGCAGATCCGGGCCCAGCGGGCCAACTCGGCGCCCGGAGCCGATCTGGCGGCCCGGGAAGACCGGCTGCTCCAGGGCATCGGCTTCCATGACCAGGCGCTGACGCAGCGCACGGAACTGCGCGGCCGCAGCAACACCATCGCCTTCCTGGCCGCGGCATTCGGCCGGTGGCCGGTGGCGGCGGTCGATTTCGACCCCGACCTGCTCCGCTCCCAATCGGTGGAGACGCGGACCCGTTTCGACGCCACCCGGGAAACGATCCATGCGGAGACGGACGGCATGGCGATGCTGGAGCAAAACGGCTTCGACCTCTTCGACCCCGCCTATCCGCAGGTGGAGAAGGCGGCTTTCACCGAGCCGGTGCTCAACTCCCACCTGGCCCCGATCGAGAATATCGACGACCTTTCCGCCGCCATGCACGTGGAGGCGCACGAGGGGGTGCACGGAAACCATTACGAGCGGGAGAACCTGCTGGCCGTCCTGGAAAGCGGGGCGCATGAATACTCCGTCGGCGCCTCCCGCCTGACGGGGCACGGCCCCGCTTTGGAGGCGCTCCTGGCTTCCGGCGAGACGCGGGAAGAGACGGAGGCGCGGCACGCCCGCATGGCGTCCGTTTCCCCGGAGCAGGGGGACGACGCCGACTACTGCCTCCACTACACCGAGCTGCGCTCCTATCTGGGAGACTTGCTCATCGGCGGGATTTCCAGCGGCGCGTGGAGCCGCCTGCCCGCCACGCGGCAGGAGTTGTGGGCCGCCTTTTACAATTTCGCCGGAGGCCTGGCGAAGGGGCCGGACGCGGTGAACCGCTCCCTGGTGGGGCGGGAAGGGGAGAAGCGGCGCAACGCCTTTCCCGCGCCCGTCGCCGATCCGGAGCTGGACATAGCCCAGCGCGTCGTCGATCAGGCGCTTTCCCGCATTCCCGAGGCCAATCGCCCCGCCTTTTACGAGCAGGTCCTCCCGGAGATCTACGGGGAGCTGCTGGAGGATTTGGGCGACCGGAGCGGTAAGGTGAAGATGGGGCTGCCCGCCGGCCCGGTCTACAGCATGGCCTTTGCCCATCACTTGATCTACGACCGGCGCGGGGCGGCGGCCGCGTGGGATGCGCGGATGTGGCGGAAAGTCGCGGCGAAGGTGGAGCCGGAGAAGATCGAGCGCCTGTGCGAGCTTTCCGTCGTCCACCGCAACGCGGAAGCGCTCCAGGCTCTCCTGGACGCGGCGGACCGGAACCCGAAGGCCTACCGGATCAGCGATTCCGGCAAGGCGGGGCTATTGCAGGGGGCGATTCAAGTGGCGGCGCGCCCGGCCGGCGCGGTGGAGGCCGCCCACGCCCGGCAAAGCGTGGAAATCCTCCGCTCTTACGGGGCAAGGCTGCCGGACCGGCAGGGTTTTGCCTTCACGTCGGTAAAGGACATCGGCAAGGAGCCGGAAGCCTCCCGGCCGGAGCCGACGAAGGGCGAGGTGCTGGGCAGCCAGCCCGGATACGGTGGGGACGCCGCGCCGCTGCCCGGCCAGGCTAAGCCCGGCCGGGTCCGCCAGCGTTAGTGGGCCAGCGTCGCCGGCTTGCCTTCCATGAGGAGGGGGTCGGACTCGGCCTCGTAATCGAGGCCCGGCAGGCCGAAGCCGAAGAGGCGCAGGAACTCGGCCTGGGTGCCGGCCACGTCGGAGATCTCCTTCACGTTTTCCGTGGAGGCCTGCGGCCAGAGTTTCTCGACCTCCGCCTGCACGTCCGGGCGCATCTCCCAGTCGTCGATACGGATGCGGCCCGCCTCGTCGTAGGACTTCGCGGGGAGGACCTCGGCGTAGAGGCGGCGCATCTGCTCGATGCAGCCCTCATGGAGGCCCTTTTCCTTCATCACCTTGTAGAGGAGGGAGAGGTAGAGGGAGACGACGGGGATGGCGGAGCTGGCCTGGGTGACCAGCGCCTTGCTGACCACGATGCGGGCGTCGAGCTTCTTGCGCAGGCGCGCGGCGGTCGTTTCCAGGTCTTCCTTGGCCCGGCCGATGGTGCCGTTGCGGTAGATGGGGAAGGTGAGGACGGGGCCGATGTAGGAGTAGGCCAGGGTGGTGGCGCCGGGGGCCAGGACGCCGCCCTGCTCCAGCGCGTCGATCCAGCGCTCCCAGTCGTCACCGCCCATGACGGCGGTCGTTTCGGCGATCTCCTGCTCGTTGGCGGGCTCGATGGTGATCTCGTGCACGCGGAGGCGGTCGGTGTCCAGAGTCTTGGCCGTGTAGGGGGCGCCGATCGGCTTGAGGCACGACTTGGAGGTCTGGCCGGTGCGCGGGTCGACGCGGCGCGGGGCGGCCAGGCTGTAGACGACGTGGTCGACCTGGCCCCAGTCTTCCTTGATCTTGGCCACGACCTGGGCCTTCACGTCGTCGCCGAAGGCGTCGCCGTGGACTTCCTTGGCGTAGAGTCCGGCGGCGTGGGCTTCCCGCTCGAAGGCGACGGTGTTGTACCAGCCGGGGCTGGTGGTGCGGTCGGCCTCCGGGGCCTTGGCGTGGAAGACGCCCAGGGTGGCCGCTCCGCCGCCAAAGGCGGCGGCGATGCGCGCGGCCAGGCCGTAGCCGGTGGAGGAGCCGATCACCAGGACCCGCTTCGGCACGCCGGGAAGGGGGCCGCCTTTCTTCACCACGTCGATCTGCTGGCGCACGTGGGCGGCGCAGCCGTCAGGATGGGTGGTCAGGCAGATGAAACCGCGGATACGGGGGCGCAAAATCATCCGGGAATTAAGAGCCGATGCGAAAATTATACAAGGCCGCGTTGCGTCCCCGGAAAAGGGGGGCGAGAATGTGTGTTCTCCCTATGGCTCGGCGGACCAATTTCATTCTCATCGCCCTCTTCTTCGGCGTGGCCGCCGCGGCGTGGTGGCATGCCAGGCCGGTGCCGGTGGCGTTGGAATTGGCCCGGCAGATCGCCCTATTGGACCGGGCCGCCGCGGTGAAGGCGGGGATCGATCTTTTACCCGCGCCGACCTCGCCGGAGGAGGCCCGGGAGCGCCTGGGGGAAGTGGACCGCTATCTGGCCGCCGACGAAGGGGCGGGCTGGGAGGCCTTCCGCGCCTGGGTGGCCCGCCGGGGAAGGCCGGAGGCCGTGGCGGCGGGGGAGCGGGCGTGGGCCCGTTACCGCCGGGAGGCGGAGGCGCTGCGCTCGCTGGTGGCGCGCCAGGCGACGGCGGCGGAGGGGCCCGACGCCCTCCAGATCAAGGGCGTGGAAGACTACATGGCGGGGCTCAACCGCCTGCACGACGCGGAGGACGGCCTGGCCCGCTGGGCCTCCGGCCTTTCCCAGGCCGATTTCTAAGGGCGCTCTTAGCTCTTCTTCGCCGGGGGCTTCTGCATCTCGGCGTGGACCTGGGTCCCCTCCTGCAGGGAGTCGGCGGGATTGAGGATGACGCGGTCTTCCGGCTTGAGGCCGTCGACGATTTCGATGGTGTTGCCGAAGTCGCGGCCCAGCTTCACCTTGCGCAGGTCGACGGTGTTGTTCCCGTTGACCACGCCGACGAGGCTCCCGGCGGAGCGGAAGAGGAGGGTGTTGATCGGCACGATGAGCGGCGGACGAGGCAGCACCACCTGGAAGGCGACCTGGGCGTAGCCGCCGGGGAGCAGCTTGCCGTCGGCGTTGGGGACTTCCAGCTGGACGAGCAAGGTCTTGGAGGAGGGGTCGATGGCGCCGGAGATGTTGGTCACTTTGCCGGTGACGGGGGTGTTGGGGGCGGAGTTGAGGAGGATCTTGGCCTGCGTGCCCAGGGTGACGGCGCTGGCGTAGCCTTCCGGCACGTTCACGTAGACGCGCAGGCGGTCCGTCTGGGCGATGTGGAAGAGCTCCGGCCCGACGGAGGTGCCCGACCCGGCGTTGATGAGCGCGCCGACGTCGGTCTGGCGGGCGGTGATGACGCCGTCGAACGGGGCGACGACTTTTTGGAAGGAGACGAGGGCTTCCAGCCGCTTTACGTTGGCCTGCTGGGCGGAGAGGTTGGCCTCCTGGACGGCCAGGTTGCTGTTCCGCTCGTCGACTTCCTGCTGGGCCACGGCGTTTTGCTTGAGCAGGTCGCGCCAGCGGGTGGCGGTGGTGCGGGCCAGGATGAGGCTGGCTTCCGTCTGGGAGAGGGAGGCGCGGGCCTGGTCGAGTTCCTGGTCGACTTCCGGCGTCTCGATCTCGGCCAGGAGCTGGCCGGCTTTCACCTTGGCGCCGATGTCGACAAGCCACCGTTTCAGGTAGCCGCTGGTGCGGGCGTAGACGGGGGAGTCGTAGAACGACTCGACGTTGCCGGGCAGGGAGATATCGATGTCGGTTTGGCCGGCCTTCGGGTTGAGGACGGTGACGGTGGGCACGGCCATGGCTTCCGTGTCTTCCTTGACCCCCTCGTCGCGGAAGTAGCGGGGGATGAGGACGGCGGCGACGACGGCGAGGGCCACGAGCAGGCCGATGACGATCGGCGTCCAGCGGACGCGGCCCTCCGCGGGGACCGGCGGCGGAGCGGTGCGGGGCGGACGGGAAGCGGGGCCTGCCTCATGCGCGGGCAAAGCCAGCACGGTATGGGAGGGGAGGGAGAGAGGGGGCTTGGCGGGGACCGGCGGGGGCGGAAGCGTCGCCTTGGAGGCGGGGGGCGTGCCGCCGGGCTTCGGCGCGTCGGAGGTTTTGGTGTTTTCCGTTCCGGCGGCTCCGGCGGCCTCGGCGGCGGAAAGGGATTCTTCCGCGGCCAGCAGGGATTCCCGGGCGGCGGCCAGGGATTCTTCCATGGAGGCCAGGGACTCTTCCGCGACGGTGAGGGATTCCTCCGCCTCGACGAGGGGTTCTTCCACGGCGGTGACGGGGTCGGCCAGGAGCGGCTCCTCGGCGGCCAGGAGGGATTCCTTGGCCTCGGAAAGGGAGTCCTTGGCGGCGGCCAGGGATTCCTCCGCCGTGGTGAGGGACTCTTCCGCGTTCACCAGCGGCTTCTCGACGGAGGAGAGGGTTTCTTCGGGCAGGGAGGCTTCCGGGTTCTTTCCGGTCGGCTTGTCGTTCATGAGTTAGCGGTTTCCAGGGAGGCGTGGGAGGAGCCGGTTTCCGGCTTCCGTTCGGGTTCCTGTCGGGAGGCGTCCGTTTCCGGCGTCTGGCCGTGGCGGACCACGGTGAAGACGACGGGGACGAAGAAGAGGGTGGCGCAGGTGGCGAAGAGGAGGCCGCCGATGACCGCGCGGGCCAGGGGGGCGTTTTGCTCGCCGCCCTCGCCCATGCCGAAGGCCATCGGGATCATGCCGATGATCATGGCCAGGGCGGTCATGATGACGGGGCGGATGCGGGTGGAGCCGGCCTCCAGCGCCGCCTCCAGGGCGTCGCCGTGCTTTTCGAACTGCTCCTTGGCGAAGGAGATGACCAGGATGCTGTTCGCCGTGGCGACGCCGATGCACATGATCGATCCCATGAGGGAGGGGACGCTCAGGGTGGTGCCGGTGATGAAGAGCATCCAGACGATGCCCGCCAGTGCCGCCGGGAGGGCGGTGATGATGATGAAGGGGTCGCTCCAGGACTGGAAGTTGACCACGATGAGGAGGTAGACGAGGACGATGGCTCCCAGGAGGCCGATGCCCAGGCCCAGGAAGGAGGCGTGCATGGTCTCCACCTGGCCGCGGATGGTCATGCGGCTGCCGCGGGGCAGTTCCTTTTGAGCCTTGTCCACCAGCTTGCGGACGTCGGAGGCCAGGCCGCCCAGGTCGCGGCCCTGGCTGGTGGCGTAGATGTCCAGGGTCGGCATCACGTTGTAGTGGGTGACGACGTTCTGTCCGTTGAAGCGGGAGAAATCGGCCAGGTTGCTGAGGATCTGCGGCGGCTGCCCGCGGCGCGCGGTGCTGGTGATGGGCAGGTTTTGCAGGGTGGAGAGGGAGTCGATGGCGTAGTCCGGCATCTCCGCGACGAGGTTGTAGTTCACCAGGTTCTTCGGGTTGAGCCAGTAGGTGGGGGAGACCTGGCCGGAGCCGGAGACGGCGACGAGGAGGCCGTGGGAGACGTCCGCCATGGTGAGGCCCAGCTGGCTGGCCTTGGTCCGGTCCACGCTGAGCTGGATGTGGGGCTGGTCGAAGAGCTGCTGGATGTGGACGTCGGCGGCGCCGGGGACCTGGCTGATCTGTTCGCGCAGCTCGCGGGCCACCTTGCGGTTTTCCACGATGTTGGCCCCGGCGATCTGGATGTCGATGGGGGAGGGGATGCCGAAGTTGAGGATCTGGGTGACGATGTCGGCGGGCTGGAAGAAGAAGTCGGTGCCGGGGAATTTCTGGGGAAGGATCTTCCGCAGCTTGCGGATGTAGCCGGAGGTGGGGTGGTGGTCTTCCGAAAGGGCGATCTGGATTTCCGCGTCGGCGGGGCCGACGGTGCCGTTGTTGGCGTAGGAGGTGTTGATGCTGCTGTAGGGCTGGCCGATGTTGTCGATGATGGTGTGCAGTTCCTTGGCCGGAATCTGGCGGCGGAGCTCGGCTTCGATCTCGTCGCACAACTTGGCCGTTTCCTCGATGCGGGTGCCGGTCTTGGCGCGGACGTGGAGGCGGATCTGCCCGGCGTCGACGTCGGGAAAGAAGTCCTGACCCAGGAAGGGGATGAGGCCGAGGCTCAGGAGGCAAAAGGCCAGGAAGATGAGGGAGAAGGGGCCGCGGTGGTGAAGCGCGCCGGTGAGGGCGCGGCGGTAGCGCTGGCGCATCTTTTCGAACCCGCCTTCAAAACGCTCCCGCACCCGGCTGCAGAAGGCCCAGAAGGAGGCGCCGGAGCGGCGGAGGAAGCCGGGGTCGGCGGGGGCGGCCTTCTTTTCCTGGCCCCGGGTGTGGTGGTGGTCGGCCCCCAGGAGGTACATGGAGAGGGTGGGGACCAGCGTCCGGGAGAGGAAGTAGGAGGCCATCATGGCAAAGCAGACCGCCTCCGCCAGGGGGACGAAGAGGTAGCGCGCCACGCCGCTGAGCATGAACATGGGGACGAAGACGATGCAGATGCAGAGGGTGGAGACGAAGGCCGGGATGGCGATCTGGCGGGAGCCTTCCAGGATCGACTCGATGAGGGGCTGGCCCTCTTCCAGGTGGCGGTTGATGTTTTCGATGGCCACGGTGGCGTCGTCCACGAGCATGCCGACGGCCAGCGCCAGGCCGCCCAGGGTCATCAGGTTGATGGTTTCACCCAGGGCGCTCAGGGCGCAGACGGAACAGAGGATGGAGAGGGGGATGGAGACGGCGATGATGAGGGTGCTGCGCCAGCTGCCCAGGAAGAGGAGGATCATGAGCGCGGTGAGGCAGGCGGCGATCACCGCCTCCCGGACGACGCCGTTGATGGAGGCGCGGACGAAGATCGACTGGTCGAAGAGCGCCTTGACGTTCAGCTCCTTCGGCAGCTGGTTCTGCAGGAAGGGGAGCATCTTCTTGACCCCGCTGACGATGTCCAGGGTGGAGGTGTTGCCCGTCTTCATGACGGCCATGAGCACGCCGCGGCGGCCGTTGTCCCGGACTACGTTCGTCTGGATGGCGAAGCCGTCCCGCGCGTGGCCGACGTCCCGGATGTAGATGGTGCTGCCGTCGCCGAACTGGCGTACGGGCAGGTCGTTCAGCTCGGCCACGGTCAGGGGGCTGCCGTTGAGGTCGATGTTGTACTGGATGTCGCCGATCTTGGCCGTGCCGGAGGGGAGGATCAGGTTTTGGTTGTTGAGGGAGGTCAGCACGTCGTCGGCGGAGACGCCCTTGGCCTGCATGGCGGCCAGGTCCAGGTCGATCATGACCTGGCGCATCTTGCCCCCGTAGGGATAGGGAATGCCGACGCCCGGGACCGTCACCAGCTGCGGGCGCATGAAGTTCATGCCCAGGTCGTTCAGGTCCTGCTCGGAAAGGGTGTCGCTGGAGAGGCCCAGCTGGATGACCGGCACGCTGGATGCGTTATAAGTGATGATGAGGGGCGGAGTGGACCCGGAGGGCATCTGGCGCAGGATCGTCTGGGAGACCGCCGTTACCTGGGAAAGGGCCAGGGGCAGGTTGGCGCCGGGGTGGAAGAAGATCTTGATGACGTCGCGGTCCTGCATGGACTGGGACTCGATCCGCTCGATGTCGTTGACCGTGGTGGTGAGGACCCGCTCGTAGGGGCTGGTCACCCGGTTGGCCATGTCCTCCGCCGAGAAGCCGGTGTAGTTCCAGAGGACGCTGATGACCGGGATGTCGATGTTCGGGAAGACGTCCGTGGGGGTCTTGAGGATAACCAGCGGGCTGATGATCAGAACCAGGAGCGCGAAGACGATGAACGTGTACGGGCGGTCAAGGGCAAGACGGACGATCCACATGGTAAAGTATGCCTGCGATTTCCGCGCCACAGCAGGTGGCGTAAGGAGTCGTTCCCGGCAGTCGGAACCCTAGAACCACCGCAGGGGCTCTGGCTACATTTTTTCAGAAGAAAAAAGGCTTCCGATTTTCAGGAGTCTTAAGGCAGACTCCGCCCCATCGCTCGATGAGGTCCGGCCGTTATCCTTTTTTCCGCACCGGGGTGCTTTTGCTCCTCCTTTCCGGCTGCAGTGTCGGCCCGGACTACCACCGTCCCCCGGCGGAGACCCCCACCCAGTGGAAGGAAGCGGGCAACCCCAGCGGCGCCTGGAAACAGGGTGCGCCCCAGGATGCCATCGCCAAGGGAGCCTGGTGGGAAATTTTCCACGACTCAGTCCTTAACGACCTGGAGGCCCAGGCCACCGCCTACAACCAGAACCTGCGCGCCGCCGTGGCGCGCGTCGCCCAGGCCCGCGCGGAAGCCCGCGTCAGCGCCGCCCAGTTCTACCCGAACATCACCCTGGACCCCACCGTCCAGGAACTGCACTACAACGCCAACCAGCTCTACGCCCCCGCCGTCGCCCCCCGTGCTTATACCGGCACCACCTACCAGGTGCCCCTCGACCTGAGCTATGAAATCGACATCTGGGGCCGCGTCCGCCGCGGCTTCGAATCGGCCAACGCCCAGGCCCAGTCCAGCGTCGCCGATTACGAAAACATCCTCCTGACCCTCAAGGCCGACGTGGCGCAGAATTATTTCTCCCTGCGCTCCCTCGACACGGAGGCCGACCTTCTCCAGCGCACCGTCGAGCTGCGGGAGAAGGCCTACAACCTGACGAAGGCCCGCTTCGAGGGCGGCGCCTCCAGCCAGCTCGACGTCGCCCAGGCCCTGACCGAGCTCGAGTCGGTCCGCGCCCAGACCCTCGACATCGGCGTCCAGCGGGCCAAGCTGGAGCACGCGCTGGCCATCCTGATCGGCAAGCCCCCCTCGGCGGTGAAGATCCTCCCCCTGCCGTTCTCCCCGGACGCCGCCCCGCCCGTCATCCCCGCCGGCCTGCCTTCCGACCTCCTGGAGCGCCGCCCTGACGTGGCCCAGGCGGAGCGGGCCATGGCCGCGCGCAACGCGGAAATCGGCGTCGCCACGGCCGCCTTCTTCCCCGTTCTGAGCCTGAACGGCAACTTCGGCTTGCAGAGCAAGGACATCTCCAACCTCTTCACCTGGGGCAGCCGCAGCTGGGGCGTCGGCCCCACCATCTCCGTGCCGCTCCTGGACGGCGGCGTCAACTCCGCCCGGCTTAAGGAAGCCCGCGCGCGCTATCAGGAATCGGTCTCCCTCTACCGGCAGCAGGTCCTCCAGGCCTTCGTCGACGTGGAGGACGGCCTCTCCTCCCTGCGCATCCTTTCCCAGGAAGCCGACGTGCGGAAGCGGACCGTCGACGCCGCGCAGCAGGCCGCCACCATTTCCGAGGACCGCTACACGCAGGGATTGGTGAACTACCTCCAGATCGTCGACTCGGAGCGGACGCTCCTCGACAACCAGCGCCAGTCCACCCAGATCCAGGGACAGCGCTTCGTCACCGCCGTCATGCTCATCAAGGCCCTGGGCGGCGGCTGGCAGGACAATACCCTGATCCCGAACAAGCTGCCGAAGGTGAGCACCTCCCCCATCGCGCTGCTGGCCCCTTCCTCCCCGCGCCTCCAGATCTCCGACGCGCCCGCGCCGAACTAGGCTTTCTTAAGCTTCCCGGATCGCCGCCACGTGCAGCAGCCGGGGCCGTCCCTGGCGCAGGGAAACGGCTCCCTCCACCACCACCCGGCGCTTCGCCAACCCCTCGCAAAGAGCGGCCAATTCCGGCGCGTAGGCGCAGCGCAGGCCGCGGACCGGCGCGCCGTCGATGTTGCGCAGCTCGAAGCGGCGCAACTCATAGTCGATCTGCAAAAGGTCTCCCGTGAAGCGGGCTTCCCGGCTGTCCCGCGCGGGTTGCGCCATCAGCCGTCCGGCGGTTTCCACCGCCTGGCGGTCGACGCGCGCGGCTTCCTCCGCGGGGAGGGGCAGGGCGCGGCCCCGCAGCTCCAGCGCCTCGATGGAGGCGTCGCGGGAGGGGAAAAGCTTCTTGAGCGCTCCCAGGGCGGCGTCGCGCGCTTCCGGATCGTCGATCTCCCCGGCCAGCACGGCGGCCGGATCGGCCTGGGGCAGGGCGCGGGCGGCGGCGCCCAGGTGGTGCAGGCTCTGCCGCAGGGCGGGGGAGCCGTCCCCCTCCGGCAGGAGGAAGCCGACGAAGCGGCCCGGCGCGTAGGCGCTGACGGAAAGCTCCCCTTCCTCCTCGCCCGCCTGCGGCCGGGCGTCCAGCACCGCACGCGTCACCGCGCCGATCTGCGCGCGGACGTTGCCGAAGAGGCGGTCCACGGCCGCCAGGCCGGCCTGTTCCGGCGCGGCGGCTCCCGCCGCCGGGCGGTAGCTTAAGAGCAGGTCGCAGCCCGCCGCCGCGCGGGCGAAGGGGATCTGCCGCAGGTAAAGATCGTCCAGCAGGGCGTAGTGCCCGGCGAAGAGCGCCTCGGCGCCCGGCGGCAGCTCCGCCTGGCCGCGCAGGAAGTGGTCCAGCGCGCCGATCTCCCCGTGGATGCCGTGGGCCTTGCCCAGGAGGATTTCTTCCCAGGTCATAGCCAGATTTTCAGGTATCCCTTCCGCGCCAGGGCGGAAAGGCCGCGCTGGTCGGCGAAGGTAATTTCCGGGATTTGGAAAACGTCGTGGAAATTGCACCCCAGCGGGCGGTGCGGCGCGTAGAGCAGGAGGTTCACCCCGAAGCGGGTGCGGAAATCGATGGTGAAGATGTCGGCCGGGTAGCGTCGGGACTCGGGCAGCTCCACGCCCACGTCGATCAGGTCGGGCCAGGCCTCGTCGCTGATGAAGCGGCCGTCCAGGTAGAGGAAGCGGAAGCTCCCGGCGGCGCGCAGGTATTCGGCGAAGCGGACGAATCCGGACCAGAGCTCCTGGCGCAGGGCGCCTTCGCAAAAGAGTTCCTCGGCCTCCTCCAGGCTGCACTCATGGCAGCCTTCCGGCAGGATGCCCTGTTGGAGGACCGGCAGCGGCATCGTGGAGGATGAACTACCGCTGCTTGCCGGGCTTTTGGATGTGTTCCTGGCGCAGGCGCACCTCTTCCACCACCAGGGGGGTGGTCGGCTCGGCGGCGTCGATCATTTCCAGGATGCCTTCCACGCACTGCCGGATGACAACGCGGGAATCCCGCTGCAGGAAAGAGGCCAGGGCATCGACCCGTTTCTGTAGGTCGCCCGGAAGTTGGTTGGCCCCCTGAAGGGAGTTGCGCAACAGGCCGACGATCGCCTTGGAGCGGTCTTGGTAGACGCCCCGCTCGATGAGGCCGCGGATGCCGTCGTCGACATCGTTCGGGCACCAGAACCCGGCTTTTTCCTTTTTAACCATACTCTTAAAATTGAAGTTCAGTTGATGAAAGTCAAACCATGAAAACACTCTGTCGCCTTCATGGTAAACACTTACGTGAAAATGGGGAACTGACCCGGGGACCGGGAGGAATGGAATCCTGTGTTAAGAGACGGCCAGGGGTGGGCGGGAAATTTCCGGCCGCGTCTGGAGTGTCTGCACCAGGACTTGGACGTCCACGTCGCTCTTTGCCTGGCCTTGGAAGACGCCGCGGGTGGGGGGCACGTCGGCGTAATCCCGGCCCAGGGCCACGCGGATGTGGCCGGTGCCCGCGGGCAGGTCGTTGGAGGGGTCGAAGCCGACCCACCCGCGCCCGGGCAGGAGGGCCTCCACCCACGCGTGGGTTGCGCCGGGATCGCCCTGCGCCGTGCCGGAGAAGAAGTAGCCGCTCACGTAGCGGGCCGGGATGCCCACCAGCCGCGCCAGGGCCAGCATGATATGGGCGTAATCCTGGCAGACGCCCTGCCGCTGGGAGAGTGCCTGGTCGATGGGGGAGTCGACGCGCGTCGCCTGCGGCGTGTAGCGGAAGGAGCGGTGGATGCGGCGGGAGATCTCCTTCAGGAGGGTGTGGGGATCATCCCGGCGGACGACGTTGAACTCCGCCGCCAGGTCCCGCAGGAGCGGCGTGAACTGGACGAAGCGGCTGGGGGAGAGGCTTTCCCAGTAGTCCCCCTCGGAGGCCAGGCGGTCGATCTCCGCCCATGCTTCCGGCCCCAGGGCAGTGGGGGCGGGGAAGTCGTCGACGATCTCGACGACCGCCTGGGCGGTGAGCTGGAGGTGCTGGTGGCAGCCGGGCAGGTCGAAGTGGTGGACGACGTTTCCCAAATGGTCCGTGTAGTGAAGGACGCGGGCGCGCGGATCGGTGGTCAGGGAGAAGCTCAGGCACCGCTGCGGCCCTTCCGTGCGGGGCATGGCGCGGGCCTCCATGATGCTTTCGCGGACCGGCTCGGAGTAGTCGTGCCGGGTGTGGTGGGTGATGGAGTAGAGCATGGGCTCAGGTTGCCGGGCCTAGGCCGGGATGGCCTGGTCGACGGCGTAGTGGATGAAGGAGCGGTAGACCGCCTCATGCAGGCGGGCGCACTGGGCGCGGATGGAGTCCAGGGTGACGGGGACGCCGCCGCCGCGCACGTTGAGGATTTCCTCGATTTTTCCGTAGCGCAGGAGGGAGGCCAGCTTGCCCGCCATCCGGTGCAGCTCGGGATCGGGCGGGCACTGGCTCAAATCGGCGATGCGGACGAGGCACTCCTCCACCCGCTCCGCGGCGAAGCGGACGGCCTTCGGGAACCCGCCGTCCAGGAGGAGGAACTCGGCGATGCGGGCGGGGCGGAAGTCGGCGGTGTGGCGGTTGCAGTAGGCCTCGAAGGCGCCGCAGGCCCTGAGGAGCCCGGCCCACTCCATGAAGTCGGCCCCGGCCAGGGCCTCGTCCCGCAGGCGGCCGGAAGGGCTCTTGGAAAGGTGGCGGAAGTGGGTGGAGAGGAGGGCGGTGACTTCCAGGGCCCGCTCCAGGCAGAGGCCCAGCTCGATGAATTGCCAGCACTCCCCGCGGTGGAGGGTGGAGGCGGAGAGTCCGTGGAAAAGGGAGATGCCGTCGACGGCTTCCCGCAGGAGGCCCTGCGGATCGTAATGGACCCGTTCGGAGGCCTCGCTCTCTCCCAGGCGGAGGTAGAGGCGGTTGAGCTGGCCCCACATTTCCGAGCTGATGTGGTCGCGCAGGCCGCGCGCGTTGCGCCGCGCGGCGGCCACGCAGGAAAAGACGGAGCCGGGAAGGGTGGGCTCCAGGGCCAGGTAGTGGGTGACCGGCACGCTCTGCGGTGGCACCTCCGGCGGGCGGGCGATGCCCAGCCCTTCGAAGAGGCGGCCGGTGCGCTCCGCCTCGCTCTCCGTGGGGAGGTCCAGGATCAGGTTCAGGTGGATGCCCAGGAGGCGCGCGGTGTGCTCGGCGCGCTCCAGGTAGCGGGCCATCCAGTAGATGTTGTCGGCGACGCGGGAGAGCATGGGGCTACTTTTCCTCCTCGTCCTTCAGGACCCAGGTGTCCTTGCTCCCGCCGCCCTGGGAGGAGTTGACGACCAGGGAGCCCTCCCGCAGGGCGACGCGGGTGAGGCCGCCGGGGACGATGGTGACTTTTTCCCCGAAGAGGATGAAGGGCCGCAGGTCGACGCGGCGCGGCTCGATCCGCCCGTCCACGCAGCAGGGCGCGCAGGAGAAGTCGAGGGTGGGCTGGGCGATGTAGTTGCGCGGGTTTTCCCGGATGCGCCCGGCGAATTCCTCCCGCTGGGCGGCGGTGCTCTGGGGGCCGATGAGCATGCCGTAGCCGCCCGACTCGCCCACGGCCTTCACCACCAGCTTGTCCAGGTTGGCCAGGACGTGCTCCCGCTCCTTTTCCCGGACGCAGAGGTAGGTCTCCACGTTGCGCAGGACGGGCTCTTCCTGGAGGTAGTAGCGGATCATGTCCGGGACGAAGGCGTAGACGGCCTTGTCGTCGGCGATGCCGGTGCCCACGGCGTTGGCCAGGCTGACGTTGCCCGCGCGGTAGGCGTTGAAGAGGCCGGGGACGCCCAGGAGGCTGTCCGGGCGGAAGGTGACGGGGTCGATGAAGTCGTCGTCGATCCGGCGGTAGATGACGTCGACGCGGCGGAGGCCGCCCGTCGTCCGCATGTAGACGATGTTGTCGTGGACCAGCAGATCGTGCCCTTCCACCAGCTCGATGCCCATCTGCCAGGCGAGGAAGGAATGCTCGTAGTAGGCGGAGTTGAAGACGCCGGGGGTCAGGAGGACGACGGTGGGGTCCGGCCGCCCGTTGGCGGCCAGGCCGCGCAGGGTGGAGAGGAGGGCCTGCGGGTAGTGGTCGACGGGGCGGACGCCGTAATTCTGGAAGAGGGAGGGGAAGGTCCCCTTCATGACCTGGCGGTTCACCAGCATGTAGGAGACGCCGCTGGGGACGCGCAGGTTGTCTTCCAGGACGACGAAGCTGCCGTCGGCCAGGCGCATCAGGTCGGAGCCGCAGATGGAGACGTAGCTGTCCCGGGGCACGCTCCAGCCGCGCATTTCCCGGCGGAACTGCGGGCAGCTGTAGATCAGCTCCCGGGGGATGACCTTATCCGCCAGGATCCTGGCCGGGCCGTAGATGTCCTTCAGGAAGAGGTTGAGGGCGGTGATCCGCTGGGCCAGGCCGCGCTCCACCGTCCGCCACTCCGCGCCGGAGATGATGCGGGGGAGGAGGTCGAAGGGGATGATCCGCTCCGTCCCCTCCTTCCGCCCGTAGACGGCAAAGGTGATGCCCTGGTGGAGGAAGGAGGCGTCGGCGGCCGTCTGGCGGCGGCGCAGGTCGTCCGGGGGGAGGTCCTTTAGCCGCCGGTGAAGGGTGCGGTAGGCCTTCCGGGGGGCGCCCGCCGCGGAGAACATCTCGTCATAGCTCTCCCCCATCGCGTAGCGCGCGAAGGCGCCGGAGGCCTCGGCCGGGGCGGGGATGGGGGGCGGCGGGTTCTTCAAGCCGCCCAAGCTAGCGGCAAGACCGGCTTCCGGCAAGGGGCGTCAGACGCGCCGGACCTTTTGCAGGGTGCGGGCCAGGTGGGGCAGCAGCTCCTTCTTGCGGCTGACGATGCCGTTGAGCTCGAAGAGGTCGGCTCCCAGGCGCGGGTAGTCGATGGCCTGGACGATCTCCGGGCGGCCCGTGGTGAGGAGGACGCTGTTGTGCGTGCCGATGTCGGTCACCAGGAGGCATGCGAAGTCGAGCGCGCCTTCCGCGCGGACGCCTTCCAGGGCCTCGGCCAGCGCGTCGCGCTGTTTCCAGAAGTTGTCCAGGCCCTGCTCTTCGATCTGGGCCACGGCGATTTTCCAGCCGGCTTCGTCGTAGTTCTTGCAGTCGGTCCGCACGGCCTGCGGAGCAGGCGTGTTGACCAGGAGCGATCCGGCGGCAAAGAACCCCTCGGCGAAGCGGGCCAGGTCGGCCTTGGCGGCTTTGCCGAGCCAGGGAAGGATTTCCCGGTCGACGTCGGTCGTCGTGGGGCCGGTGAGGTGGAGGGTGTCGGAGATGATGCCCGCGGCCAGGGCCAGGGCGACGCCTGGCTCCGGTTCCAGCCCCGCCTGGCGGAACATGCGGGCCACGATGGTGCAGGTGGAGCCCACCGGCTCGTTGATGAAGCGGATGGGGTAGCGGGAGGAAAGGCCTCCGCCCAGGCGGTGGTGGTCGATGACTTCCAGAATTTCCGCTTCCGGCGCGCCTTGGACGGCCTGGCTCCACTCGTTGTGGTCGACCAGGACCAGGCGCGTGCGGGGCACGTCGACGAGGTCGGACTTGGAGAAGACCCCGGCCAGCTTGCCGTCTTCCCGCAGAACGGGGAAAAGGGCCTGGTGGCTGCCCGGTTCCAGGGAGGAGAGGATCTGCTCCACGCTGGCTCCCTCCGGGAAGCTCTGGAAGTCGGTCAGGGTGGCGTCGGCGATGGCCTGCGCGCACTTGATGAGGAGGGTGGTGGTGGCGGTGTCGCTGGGGGAAACCAGGACGGCGACGCCCTTGGCCTTCGCCTTTTCCAGGAGCGCCGGGGAGAGGCCGTTACCGCCGGTGAGGACGATGGCGCGCGCGCCGAAGTCGATGGCGCTCTCCTGCACGGTGGGGCGGTCCCCCATGACGACGATCAGCTTGGACGGATCGTGGCGGCGCAGCCGCTCCTGGAATATCTCCGTCCGCAGCGCGGCGACGATGAGGAGGAACTCCTCTTCCTTCTCCAGGTCGACGCCGTGGGAGACGCTGCCGGCCAGCGTCTTGGCGACGCGGGCCAGCGTGGTGGCCACGCGGCGGGTTTCCTTCCGCTCCGCGCCGGACTCCCGCTTCGGCAGGATGAGGTCGACGAGCTTGTAAAGGGAGAGCATGCCGGCGGGGCGCTCCGCGGCGTCCAGCACGGGCATGCTGTGAAAGCCCCGGTCCCGGATGGTGTCGAAGGCGGCCAGGAGGGAATCCCCCTCCTGCGCGGCGACGACGTCCCGCTTGCAGATCTGCCCGGCGGTGGGGCGCACGTCCAGGACCAGGCGCGGGGCGGCCACGCCCGCCTGTTGCAGGGCGTAGAGGGTGCGGCCGCTGATCTCGCCGCAGCAGGCGGCTTCCGCCTCCGGGATGGAACCGGTGCGGCGGAGGAAGTCGGCGTAGCCGATCGCCGAGCAGATGGCGTCGGTGTCGGGATTCTTGTGTCCGATGACGTACGTGGGCATGAGAGGGGCAGATTTAAACCGCAATCGGGGCGTCCTTGCCAAGGACTTCTTCCAAGGAAGCCAGCGCGCGGGCGGAATAGGCCGCCCCGCGCTTGGCCTTTTCCCGGGGGCGGGAGCCGGCGGGCAATTCCGGCAGGACGCCGAAATTGGCCTTCATGGGCTGGAAGTGCTTCGCCTCCGCGTGGGAGACATACCAGCAGAGGGCGCCCAGCATCGTCTCCCGGGGGAGGGAGAGGGGGGGGCTCCCCTCCAGGCGCCGCGCGGCGTTCCACCCGGCCAGCAGGCCCGTGGCGGCGTTCCCGGCGTAGCCCTCCACGCCGACGATCTGCCCGGCGAAGAAGAGATCGGGCCGCGCGCGGAACTGGAGCGTCTCGTCCAGGAGGAGCGGCGCGTTGATGAAGGTGTTCCGGTGCATCTGTCCCAGGCGGACGAACTCGGCCTTCTCCAGGCCGGGGATCAGGCGCAGGACGCGCTCCTGCTCCCCCCACTTCAAATTCGTCTGGAAGCCGACGAGGTTGTAGAGGGAGCCCGCCAGGTTGTCCTGCCGCAGCTGGACGACGGCGTGCGGCCAGCGGCCCGTGCGCGGGTCGTCCAGGCCCACGGGACGCATCGGCCCGTAGGCCAGGGCGTCCTCCCCGCGCGAGGCGAGGACCTCGATGGGCAGGCACCCCTCGAAGAAGGCGGCGTCCTCCCGCTCGAAATCGCGCAGCGGGATCCGTTCCGCCGCCGCCAGCGCGGCGACGAAGCGCCGGTATTCCTCTTGGTTCAGGGGGCAGTTGATGTAGTCCCCCTCCGCCTGTTCCCCGCGCCCGTGGCGGGAGGCGCGGAAGCAGACGGCCATGTCCAGGGAGTCCCGGTCGACGATGGGGGAGATGGCGTCGTAGAAGTAGAGCGCGTCGGTCCCCGTCAGCTCCCGGATGGAGGCGGCCAGGGGCCCGCTGGTCAGCGGGCCGCTGGCCATCACGGTGACGCCGGAGGCGGGGACGGCGGTCACCTCCTCCCGCCGGACGGTGACGCGGGGGTGGGCCTCCAGGCGGCGGGTGACCTCCTCGGAAAACTTCTCCCGGTCGACGGCCAGGGCCGCCCCCGCCGGTACGCGGGCCGCCTCCGCGCATTGGAGGATGAAGGAGCCCATCCGGCGCATTTCCGCGTGGAGAAGCCCCCCGGCGCGGTCCGGCACGTCGGAGCCCAGGGAGTTGCTGCACACCAGCTCGGCGAAGCGGTCGGTCAAATGGGCCGGAGTGGGGCGGACGGGCCGCATCTCCGAGAGGAGGACGCGGTGCCCGCGCTCCGCCAGCTGCCAGGCGGCTTCCGCTCCGGCCAGGCCGGCGCCGATCACGTGCGCGTCATGCATAAGAAGGGACCCTGAGGATACGCAGGGCCTTCCTTGATTCAATCACCGGTTGCGGGTAACACGTCCCGATGAACTCTACCCTGGCGGCCTTCCACCTCTTCGGCCATCTCGTCGTCCTTACCCCCTGGAAGCTCGTCGGCTACTGCGGCAGCCTCGTCTTCGGCGGGCGGTGGGTGGTGCAGGTCATTGTTTCCCGCCGCCACGGACGGCCCGTGGTGCCTTCCCTTTTCTGGTATATCAGCGCCTTGGGCAGCGTCCTGCTCCTCTCCTACTTCATCTTCGGGAAGAACGATTCCGTGGGCATTCTCTCCAACCTCTTCCCCACCGCCGTCGCGTTCTACAACCTCTACCTCGACGCGACGCACAAGCGGTCGCAGAAAAAAGTCACGGTCTAAAGGGAGGGCGTCCGCACCGCCACGGTGACGTGGAGGTCCCCCCGTCCGCCCCGCGCGCGGGGCAAGCCCCGGCCGGGCAGGGTAAAGCGCGCGCCCGCCCGCGTGCCGGGCGGTATGGCCAGGAGGGCCGCTCCTTCCGGCGTCGGCACCCGCCGCCGGATTCCCAGGGCGGCCTCCCACGGCATCAGCACCAGCTCCGTGTGGAGGGCGGCGCCCGCCACGCGGAGCCCCGCGTGCGGCGCGTAGGCGATGAAGACGTAGAGATCCCCGCGTTTCCCGTCGCGCACGCTGCCTTCCCCCGGCAGGCGGAGGCGCTCTCCGGCCCGCAGTCCGGGCGGCAGATCCAGCCGCCGCGTCCCCCGGTAGAGATAGGAGCCGCCGCGGACCGCCTCCTCCAGCGTGATGGCCAGGGTGACATGGCAGTCCAGGCCGGGCCGTTCCAGCCCGCGCGCTGCATCGTATTTCTGCTCTGTCAGAGCGCGGTAAGCCTCATGGATCTGCTGAAAAAGAGGGGCGGAGTGGGCGCCTTCCGGGGAGCTATCGGGATGGTGGCGGCGCGCCAGGCGGCGGTAGGCCCGCCGGATTTCTTCCGGCGTCGACCGGGGCGGAACGCCCAGCAAGGCATAGTAATGGGCCATGCTCACGGAGTGTTTTTATACTAAAACAAGAAAAAATGATCCACAAATTATTTTCAATCAATGGGATCGGTTTTGATTAAAGAAAAGAAGATGACGGTCGAAATACTATGTAGGATGATTCTTCCGCCCTTCGACCGCACTCAACCGACCGGCGCCATGAAGCCCATCGACACCCCTTCCAAGATCCGCATCCTGCGGCAGATGATCGAAGTCATCATGTGGCAGTGGAACGCCGTGAAGGAAGGCCGCTGGGAGGAACTCCCCGCCTACGACGCCCGCAAGCGCGACATCCTCCAGGAAATGTCCGGCTACGACTGGACCGGCGGCCAGCCCCGCGAGCGGGAGGACACCGAGCTTCTCATCCTGGAATCCCAGATCATCGACCTGGAATACCAGTTCAAGAAAATGCTGGAGCACCGGATGAACGTCATCGCCGTCCAGCTCGAAGACCTCCAGCGCCGCCACAACAACTGGCAAAAGGCGGTCAATCCCTACCGGGCCGCCGCGGCCACGATGCTGGAAAGCTAGGCCTTTCCAGGCCTACTGCTCCGCCTGCCGCGCATTCTCCGCGGCCAAGCCCAGGTCCTCGTACAGCGCGGCGTTAAGCTCCCGCGCGCGGCGGCGATGGACCGGCTCTCCCGGCATCCCGTTGACCACCCACGCCACGGACATCCCGTGCGCCGGGTCCCAGAAGGAACAGGAAGACTGCGCCCCGCTATGGCCGAAAGTCTCCGGCGACGCGTGCGGGCCGAAGCCATAGGGCACGTGCGGGCCGTGGTGGATCGAGTTGACGATGAGGCCCAGGCCCCAGTCCACCTTGTGCTGGAAGGTCAGGTCGAAGAGCCCCTCCCGCTGCCGCGCGGTCAGCTCCGCCACCGTCTCCGGGCGGAGGAGAGGGGAGCCGCCCCGGCCCAGCGCCTCGTAAAACTTTGCCAATTCGCGCATCGGCCCGTGGCCGCTGGCGCCCGGCCAGCAGCGCCCGTAGCCCGCCTCGCTGTCCCAGAAGCGGTGCGGCTCCTTGCGTCCCGCTGCCGTATTATGCAGGAAGCCGACGCGCCCCTCCACCGCCTGATATTCCTGTGGAGAGAGGGCAAAGCAGCAGCTCTCCATCCCCAGGGGGCGGAAGATTTCCTGCCGCACGTATTCCGCGTAGGGCATCCCGGAGAGCTTCTCCACCAGCGCGCCAAGGACAAACCAGCTGGCGGAAATCTGATACCCCGCCGTCTCTCCCGGCACCCATCCCGGTTCCAGCGGCGCGGCGAAGGCCCGTTCCAGGTTCTCCTGCGGGGACATCGAATTCCAGACCGAGTCGGCCGAACGGAAGCCGCACGTGTGGGTCAGCAGGTGGCGGACGGTCAGCGGCTTCTTTCCGTTTTGGCCGAATTCCGGCAGCCAATCGGAAACCGGGCGGTCCCATTCCACGAGGCCCTGTTCTTTAAGCCGGGCCAGCGCCACGGCGGCAAAGGGCTTGGAACAGGAAAGCCACGTCATCAGCGTTTCCGGGGTCATCGGGACCCCCTCGCGCGCCTCGCCCCACCCGGCGTCCAGAAGCACCTGCCCGTCCTTTTGAATAAAGAGCTGGGCTCCTAGATGATGCCCGGCATCGCGCCCCGCTTCCAGGAGGCGGGCGGTGCGGGGGAAATCGTTCAACGGCATGGGAATAGCCGAATTAGTCTTAGTGAGGGAGACAATCAAGCTCAAGGACGGCCGGCAAGTCCTCATGCGCCCCGCCGAGGCGGGGGACATGGAGGCCATCCACCAGCTTTACCTGGAAGTCAGCCGTGCGGCGCGCCGGCAATGGGGCGTGGTCCCGCTCCGGCCCTGGCTCTATGGCCGTTCCGGCATCGAGAGAGCGGTGCGGAACATCGGCCAGAAAAAAGGCGACTATCTGGCGAACGTCGTTTTCACGCCGCAGGGGGAACTGGTCGGTTTCGTGCAGGCCTACCACAGCCGCCGGGAACCGCGGACGAAATTCGGCCCCATCTTCATCCGCCCGGATTATCGCGGGGCGGGCCTCTTCGAGCCGATGACGCAGCCGATGCTCACCGGCGCGGTGGAGCACGGAAAGCCGGAAATCGTCTTCTCCGTCAACGAGCGCGGCCCCAAGGCCTTGTACGAGAAAAAATTCCACGCCGTCGAATTCGAGCGCCACGCGACGGGCGGCGGGGCGGTCCTCTCCATGAGCTTCGACCCCAAGCGGATCCTCGACGAGCGCGCGAAGTAGGGGCGGTGGGGGCGCACGGATTCGAACCGTGAACCAAGCGATTATGAGCCGCCTGCTCTAACCATTGAGCTACACCCCCGCGGGTTGCCTCCGTATGGTGCTTCTGGCAGGGTGGGGGGATCAAGGCGCTTTTCTCCATCGTCCTGATGTTGGGGATGGCCGTCGCGGCCCGGGCGGCGGCGGACGTCCATGAGGAAGTCCTGCGCGTGCCGGTCGGCAGTCCGCCGGTGGCGCTGGAGGTGACTTTCTACCACCCGGACGGGGAGGGGCCTTTCCCCGTGGCGGTCCTCAACCACGGCAAGGACGGCGGCGACGCCCACCGGCAGCCCCGGGACCGGGCGGTGCTGGCTTCCCGCTATTTCCTCTCCCGGGGCTACGCGGTGGTCATCCCGATGCTGCGGGGCTTTTCCCAATCGGGCGGGACGGTCTGGTTCCGGGGCGATCCGGCCAAGGAGGCCCTCCTCCAGGCCCAGGACATCCAGGAGGCCGTGCAATATGTGGGGAGCCACGCCTCCGTGCCGCTGGACATGGGCCGCGTCGTCGCGCTGGGGCAGAGCTATGGCGGTTGGAACACGCTGGCCCTGGGCGCGCTGGGCATGCCGGGGCTCAAGGGGCTCATCGTCTTCGCCGGCGGGCGGCGCTATGAGGCGCTGACGACCTGGTCGGACGAATTGGCCGCCGCGGCGGGCCGCCTCGGCGCGCAGACGCCTTCCATCCCGTCCCTCTGGTTCTACGGGGACAACGACAGCCTCTTCCCGAAGGAGACGCGGGAGGCGATGTTCAACCGCTACACCGGCTCCGGCGGCCACGCGCAGCTGGTCAACTTCGGCAGCTTCATGAGGGAAGGCCACTTCTTCCTGGGAGAAGTGGAGGCCATGCCGATCTGGACGCCGCGCATCGACGAGTTCCTCGACCGGCTCAACCTCCCCGCCAAGCCCCTCTATCCCGGCTACCTGCCGAAGCCTTTCCCGAAGCCGAGCGGCTTTGCTCCGCTGGAGGACGTCTCCGCCGTGCCGGTGGCGGAGGAGGAGGACCGGAAGCGGTACCGGGAATTCCTGAAGATGGAATGGCCCCGCGTCTTCCTCATCACCTCCCAGGGGCGCGGCGTGGCGCTGCGGACTCCTTACGATCCGGTCGGCGCGGCGGAGGCCTTCGCCGCGCAGCACAATCTGGAGTGCGGGATCTACGCGATCGACGACAAGGTCGTCTGGGATCCTAACGGCCAGCCCTGACCAGCGCGGCGGAGTCGCCGGAGAGGGAAACGCCCGCGTCCGCGTCGATCCACCGCCCCTCCTCCAGCTTGAAGACGCGGAGGGTCTTCAGGCCATATTGGCTCACCGCCAGGTAGCGCCCGTCCGGGGTGAAGGCGCAGCCCTGCGGCATGCAGGGAATTTCTAGCGCGCCCTGCTGTGCCAGCCGTCCGTGCGCGCCGGGCCGGAAGAGGTAGACGCGGGAGGGCTCCCCGTACCAGGGGCTGCCTGTCTCGGCGTTGGCCCCGTCGAAGCAGGCGATGGCGACCCACGACTGGTCCGGGGAGACGGCGATCCCTTCCGGGTTGCGGCCCACCGGGAGCCGCTGCGCCACGCTCCACGTCCCATCCCGCTCGGCCAGGAGGAAAAGGGCGTCGCCGTAATTGTCGGCGGCCAGGGCGCGGCGGCCGTCGGCGAAGAACTCGACGTCATAGGGCCCCTTGCCGACGGGGAGGCGCTGTGTCTGCCGGACGCCCTCCGGCGTGACCGCGCAGGCCAGGACCGCCCCGCCGTCGTGCAGGGAGGCCAGGGCCCGGGTGCCGTCCGGGGAGAGGGCGAAGTGGGAGAGCGATTCCTCCTTCGTCGCCAGGGGCAGGAGGGCGGCGATTTTAAGGCCGCCCCCGCGCAGGTCGATGGTGGCCAGTTTTCCCTCCCCGCGCAGGGTGACGTAGGCGCGTTCCCCGTCCGGGCTCAGGGAGACGCCGGAGGGCTGGAGGCCGATCTCCGCCTGGGCGACCTGCCGGAGGCCGCCGGGCGTCCACGCCAGCCGTGTCAGGCGGCGGTCGACGCGCAAGCCCTTCGGCTGGGAGGCGTCCGGCGCCATCGCCCCGGCGACGAGGACGGTGCCGCCGTCCCGCGTGGCGGCGATGCAGGTGGGCGGGCCGATGACGCTGCACGGCACCCCCTCCAGCGTCCAGGTACGGGGAGGAAGGGTTGAGAAGTCGGCCGCGGTGACGCTGCCTGGGCCTGCCGGAGCAGCGACGAACATCCGGGCGTCCCGGTAGCCGCTGGCCTGGTCGTTGGCGGAGAAGACAAGGGAGGGGGCCGCCGGCGCGAGGGCCAGAGACCATCCCAAGACGGGGAGGAAAAGGATGCGAGGCAAAAAGTCCAAATTACTTGAAATAGAATACTGACAGACTGGGGAATTGGAATTTAACATCCCACCAAGGTTATAACAATGGGTGCTTCTTCCTGGTTTCGTCTGCCTGAATCACAAAATTATCTTTCGGTCCTCGACAGTGCCATCCTGATTTTCGCCATCGCATCGATGGTGGCAATTGGTCTCTATATCTCGCGCAAGGTGAAGACCTCGGAAGACTACTTCCTGGCCAAGCGGAGCCTGCCGGGCTGGCTCGTCGGCATCTCGATCTTCGCCACCACGATCAGCTGCCTTTCCTTCACCGCGATCCCGGCCTTCACGTTCAAGCACGACTACCTGTGGGTCTCCTCCAGCTGCGTCTACATCTTCGTGGCGGTCTTCGCCATGTACTTCATCATGCCGTTTTTTCGGAAGGTGCAGACGCCGAGCGGCTACGAATATCTGGAGCGGCGCTTCGGCACGTGGGCCCGCGTTTACCTGGCGCTGGGCTACGTCGTGATGAACAGCTTCCGCATGGGGATCATCCTCTACGCCATCGCGCTCACCTTCGAGACAGCCACCGGCATCCGCCTGCCGTGGATCGTCGTCGTCCTGGGCGTCACGGCGGCGGTCTACGCCATCTCCGGCGGCCTGGAGGCGGTCATCTGGACCGACCTTTTCCAGAGCGGCATCCTCCTGGTGGGCGCGGTCGTCTGCATCGGCGCGGCGCTCCACGGCGTGCCGGGCGGCTTCTCCCACGTCGCCGCGACGGCCTACCACGGCGGGAAGATGTCCCTCGGCAGCATGGACCTGAGCCTGACGGAGCGGACGTTCTGGACGATCGTCATCACCAGCATCTTCTCCATGAGCTCGGCCTCCACCACCGCGCAGGACGCCATCCAGCGCTACCGCGCGCCGGAGTCGGAGAAGGAGGCCCGCATCGCCCTGGGGGTGAGCGCCTTCACCATGGTGCCGGTGTGGCTCCTCTTCAGCTTCCTGGGCACGGTCCTCTGGGCCTTCTACCAGGCCTTCCCCGATCCCCACGTGCAGGCGATGGCGCAGGCCAACCCGGAGAAGATCGTCCCCTACTTCATCTTCACCCAGCTCCCCTCCGGCCTGGGCGGCATCGTCCTGGCGGGGATGCTCATGGCCTCCGTCAGCGCCATCAACGGCAGCCTCAACGCCTGCGCCGCCACGGCGACGAGCGATTTCTACGAGCGCTTCATCGCCCCGGGCCGGCCCCCCCGCCACTATCTGAGCGCGGGGCGCTGGATCTCCTGCCTCTTCGGCGCGGGGATGATCGGCATGGCGCTGCTGGTCTACTGGTTCCGCCAGTCAACTCTCCAGGACCTCCAGGCCCTCATGATCATGATCATCACCGCAGGGTCGTTCGGCCTCTTCATGATCGGCTTCCTCAGCCGCCGGGTGGACAACTTCTCCGCCGCCTGGGCCACCGGCCTTACCGTGGCGGGAGTCAGCCTGTGGGTCTTCCTGCAGAGCGATTGGGCCCGCCTGCGCTGGCCGGGGCTATCTCCTTACCTGCCGAATCTCTTCTGGCTCTCCGTCTTCTCGAACGTCTCCCTCTTCGCGCTGGCCTGGCTCATCGCGCGGCTCTTCAACCGCCGCTGCCGGCACAGCCTGACCGACCTCACCATCTTCACCCTGCGGAAAGAAGACGCGGGGCATTGATTCTATGAAGCAGCTCCTTCGGATCGCCGCCGCCGTCCTGCTCCTGGCCGCCTCTCCGGCCTGGGCCGCCCTCCGCCTTCCCGCGCTGTTTGCCGACCATATGGTCCTCCAGGCGGGTGCGCCCGCCGCCGTCTGGGGCTGGGCCGATCCGGGTGCGGAGGTCACCGTGACCTTCTCCGGCCAGGAGCCCGTCCACGCCGCGGCCGGTTCCGACGGGCGTTGGAAGGCGGCGCTGCCCGCCTTGGACGCGGGCGCGCGGGGGACGCTCGCCGTCGAGTCGAAGGGGACAAAGAAGGAGATCGCCGACGTCCTCGCCGGCCAAGTCTGGCTTTGCTCCGGCCAGTCGAACATGGAATACAACGTCGACGCCCCCGCCAGCCGTTACGCGCCGCGGGAGAAGGAGGTCGACGGCAACGTCGCCCTCGCGCACAAGGAAGCCGCGCCGCTGGAGGGAGCCATCCGCTACTTCCAGGTCACCCGCTTCGGCGCCGACGCGCCGCAGGACGACGTGAAGGGGAGCTGGATCGTCGTCACCCCGGAGAACGTCGGCGAGTGCTCCGCGGTGGCCTGGAACTTCGCCCTGCGGGTGCACGACGCGCTGCGGCAGCCCGTCGGCCTCATCCTCTCCACCTGGGGCGGCACGCCGGTCCAGTCCTGGCTCCCGCGCGAGGCGCTCGACGCCACCTCCGTCGCCGCCGACATCTGGAAGCACCACGCGGAGCTGATCGCCCAGTTCCCCGCGGCCAAAAAGAAGTACGACGCCGATCTGGCCGCCTGGAAGGCCGCCAACCCGACGCCGGAACTCCAGGCCGAAAACAAGCGGAAGATGCCGCGTATGCCCTACTACGCCACATGCAGCCTGGCCCCCGTCCGCCTCTACAACGGCATGATCCACGGCCTGGCGCCCTACACCTTGAGCGGCTTCCTGTGGTACCAAGGGGAGGCCGACGGCAAGAATCCCACCCAGTACGCCGAGCAGATCCGCGCCCTGGTGAACGCCTGGCGGAAGGACTGGGAGGCGGAGCTGCCCTTCTTCTACGTCGAGCTGGCGGGCTGCGGCAACCCGCCGCAGAAGCCCGCCGAGGGAGGCACCGCCTACATCCGCGAGGCGCAGGCGGGCGTCCTCCAGCTGCCGAAGACCGGCGTCGCCATCGCCGTCGACCTGGGCCTGCCGAAGAACATCCACCCGCCGTTCAAGAAAGAGGTCGGCAACCGCCTGGCGGGCCTGGCCCTGGAGAAAGTCTACGGCCAGCGGGTGGGCGGGGTGGACAGCCCGCAGTTCGAGGGCTTCGCCGTGGAGGGGAACTCCGTCCGTCTCAAGTTCACCCACGCCGAGGGGCTCCGCGCGAAGGACGGCGGCCCGCTCAAGGGCTTCGCCCTCCGCGGCGCGCACGGGGACTGGGTCTGGGGCGACGCGCGGATCGACGGCCAGGACATCGTCGTCTCCAGCCCCTCCGTCTCCGCGCCCGCGGCGGTCCGCTACGGCTGGGCCTCCTATCCCACGCTTTCCGTGGAGAACGCGGCGGGCTTGCCGCTGCGCCCCTTCCGCACCGACCCCGAAACTCCCGACGCTCCCGCTCCCGTCCCCATCGGCACTCCCGTCAAATAACCTTATGCGCTCCCCGCTCCTCCCGTTTCCGCAGCTCCTCTTCCCGCGCCTGCGCCGCGCGCTCAACCGCCTGGCGCTCGGCATCTGGCACGACCCGCTCAACCTGGAAGTCTCTCGCACCGAGGCGCGGCGGGGGGAGTTTCCCTTCGCCGATGCGCGGCGCGCCAAGCGGAAGCCGATGACGTTGCCCGGCGTGTGGCAGGCCCCCGGCTTTTCCACCACCTGGTTCCGCGTCCGCCTGCCCGCCGGGCGGAAGGCGCGCCCCGGCGACCACCTGCGCTGGGAGGACAACGCCGAGGCGACCGCCTGGGCCGACGGCGAGCCCCTCTACGGCTTCGACGCGACGCACCGCCAGTGGCCCTGGCCCGCGGGCGCGCGGGAGGTGTGGATCGAGAGCATCTTCTGCCAGTCCGGCATCTGGCACGCGGCGGCCAAGGGGATCGGCCCCCTCGGCTCCGTCCTCACGCAGGCCTGCCTGGTGCAAAAGAGCGAGGAGGCCTGGCAGGCCTACTTCGACCTGGAGGTCCTGACCGACTGGCTGGAGGAGGAGATCCGCCGCGTGCTGCCCCAGGACGCGGAGAACCTTCTGGCCGGCTTCCGCGCCTGGCCGGAGATGGACGGCGCCAGCGGCTCCTTCCTGCCGGACGGCGTCGGCACCGGTGTGGCCAACCGCCACCGGCCCGACATGGACCGCCTGCCGCCGCTCCTCCGCTCCGTCTTCGCCCTCCTGGACGAGGCGGTCACCGCCTTCCACGCGGGCGGCCCCGCCGCGCTGCGCCGGAAGCTGGCCCCCGTCTACCGTCTGCTGCGGGAACAGGAGGCGGCCCAGCCCCGCGTCACCCTGACCGGCCACGCCCACATCGACCTGGTCTGGCTCTGGCCGGAAAAGACCGGGGAGCAGAAGGCCGTCCGCACCTTCGCCACCGTCAACCGCCTGGTCGACGCCTACCCGGAGTTCTATTTCGGCTATTCCCAGCCCGCCAGCTACGCCGCCGTCCAGCGGCGCGCGCCGGGCCTCATGCGGAAGGTGAAGCGCCAGATCCGGGGCGGCCGCTGGGAGGCCCTGGGGGCGATGTACATCGAGTCCGACACCCTGCTGGCCTGCGGCGAGGCGCTCCTGCGCAGCCTCACCCTGGGGCAGGAAGACTTCCGCCGGATCAACGGCAAGCCCTCGCCCGTCCTCTGGCTGCCGGACGCCTTCGGCTTCACCGCGTGCCTCCCCGCGCTCATGCGGCTGGCCGACGTGACCGGCTTCTACACGAACAAGCTTTCCTGGAACATGATCCACCGCTTCCCGCACAGCAGCTTCGTCTGGCGCGGGGCGGACGGCAGCGAGGTGCTGGCCCACGTCTCCCGCGCGACCGGCTACAACAACCCCGCCCGGCCGCGCAACCTGCGGCTGGAGGCGGAGGCCCACCGCCAGGCCGACCGCCATCCCGAGTTCCTCCTCCCCAGCGGCTGGGGCGACGGCGGCGGCGGGCCGACGGCCGACATCATCGAGCGCGTCCGCCGCCAGGCCGACCTGCGCAACCAGCCCCCGGCGCAGTGGGGCCGCATCGACGCCTTCTACCGCCGGATGGAGGCGGTCCGCGCCGCGCTCCCCGTCTGGCAGGGGGAGATCTATCTGGAGGCCCACCGCGGCACCTACACCACCCACGGGTGGATGAAGGAGGCCTACCGCCGCCTGGAGCGCGCCCTGCAGGCGTGGGAGGCGGCCCGCTGCGCCGGGGGAGGGGGACCGATCCCCGCCCATCCGTGGCAGCGCCTCGTCTTCGCCCAGTTCCACGACTTTCTCCCCGGCAGCTCGATCCACGAGGTCTACGAGGAGATGGTCCCCGAGCTGCAGGCCCTCGAAAAGGAGGCCCTGCGCGAGGCGAAGGCCTCCCTAGGCGCGGGCAAGGGCGGCGCGGGCTTCTTCAATCCCCAGCCCCATCCGCTCCCGGCCCAGGCGGGGGGAAAGACCGTCGTCGTCCCGCCGCTCGGCCACTCGTCCTCCGGCGCCGCCGCCGCGGGCGTGACGTGGGAGAAAAGCACCCTGGCCAACGGCCTCGCCGAGGCCCGCTTCGACGCGAAGGGTTCCCTGCGGTCGCTCGACCGCCAGGACGTCGCCGGGACGCGCCTCGTCGCCTACCGCGACGTGCCGTACGATTTGGAAGCCTGGGAGATCGACCGCCAGGCCCTCGACGCCGGGACGCCGCTGGTCCTCGACGGCGCGGGGAAGCCCGCTTCCGGCCCCGGCTGGAAAGGCGTCCGCCAGCGGTGGAAGACGGCCGGGGGCTCCACGGTCGACCTGTTCTGGAAGCTCCGCTCCGGATTCTCCGCGCTGGAGGCGGAGCTGGACGTCGACTGGCGCGAGCCGGAAACGCTCCTGCGCTTTGAGGTGCCGACGCCCTTCCGCGGCCAGGCGGCCCTCTTCGGCGCGCCGTACGGGGGCGCCTGGCGGCCCCAGCAGCCGGGCGATTCCCGCGCCTCCGCGCAATGGGAGGCGCCCGCCAGCCGCTGGGTCCTCTCCAGCGACGACGGGCGGCAGCAGGGAGTCTTCCTCCTGGCCGAGGCGAAGTATGGTTTCTCCGCCCGGGACGGCATCCTGGGAGTCAGCCTTCTCAAGTCGGCCAAGGTCACTCTTACCAACGCCTTCCCGGCCGCCTTCCGCGTGCCGGGGCCGCGCCGGGACGCCTTTTCCGACCTGGGCAAGTCCCGCATCCGGATCGCTCTGGGCGTCCTGGGGGCGCATTCCCGGCGGGAAGCCTACCCCGCCGCCCTGGCGGAGACGCTCTTTGCCGAGCCCCTGGCCGCGCCCGCGCCCCGGCGGGCCTTCCCGTTCCCGGTACTGGAGGGGATGCCCTCCGTGCTGCCCGCATGGGCCGCGCCGATCGGAAAAAACCGCTGGGTCCTTCGCCTTCACGAGACGATGGGGCGGAGCGGTACACTGCGCGTGGCCATGCCTGCGGGCTGGACGATCCGCCGTCTGGAAAAGGCATTCCCCGGCCCGGGAGACCGGGCGCTGCCGGGCGGACGGATCGAGGTGGCCCCCTTCGCTGTCCTGGGGCTGGAAATCCGCCAATAAATATCTGTTGCTTTAATGGCAGCTTTGGCGTTGACGGGGAGGGGGGCGGGTTCCATCCTCAAGCGCAGGAAAAATTCAATGCGCTTCCTCTTCATGCTTTGCCTGGCGGCCTCGCTTCCCTTCGCGGTCCGTCAGGATTTCAGCGTCGGCTCCTTTGGGGCGGACGAACGGGAATAGCCGGGTGCGTGTCGCCCGCCGGGAATTCCTGAAGGTCTTGGGCGGGGCCTCGCTGGCGTCGCTCCTGCCCGCCGCCGCCTTCGCCCTGCCAGGGGAAAGCCGCAGGGCGCCTTTCCGCCGCCTTTACAGCAGCGACACGACGAACATCCTCACCTGCGTCAGCCCGTGGCATGCGGAGGGCGCGCCGCTCGCCGCCCCGATGTTTGACGCGGTGGTGGATGAGGCCGCTGCCGCGGGGGCCGATGCCTTTCTCCTCCAACCCGGCCTGGGCTGGGTGCCCTGGTGGCCCAGCCGGGTGCTGCCGCTTTCCGAGCACGTCGCCTGGTTCCGCCAGCATTTCCATTTCCCGAAGGCGGACAATCCCTACCTCCGCTTCGTCCTGAACGGCGGCGACTTCGTGAAGCAGACGGTCGACCGCTGCCATGCCAAGGGGATGGCGGCGTTTATCAGCTACCGGCTGAACGACGCGCACGGGAAGGACAAGGCGGCGACGCCCTCTCCCGGTCATATCGATTCGCTCCCCCGCTTCTACGCCGACCATCCCGAATATCTCCTGGGCGCGCAACCCGCCGAAACCCAGGCCGCGTGGGCCAAGGACCTGCAGAATTGGGCGATCCCAGCCGTGCGCGACTTCAAGTTTGCCCTCATTCAGGAGCTCTGCCGCAATTACGACCTGGACGGCCTGGAACTCGACTTCGAGCGCGCTCCCTACTATTTCCGCCTGCGGGAGACCGATGCGGCGCAGCGGCGGCAGATCATGACCGAGTTCGTCGCCCGCGTCCGCCGCTGCCTGGACGAGACCGCCCGCCGGAGAGGGGGCCGCCGCCGCTGGCTCTCCGTCCGCGTCCCGGCCCTCCGCGTGCTGCACGATCCCATGGGCATCGACTGCGCGGCGATGGCTGCGGCGGGCGCCGACATGTTCGACCTCTCCACCTACGCGCACACGGAGCAGCGGAACGATTTGGCCGAGATCCGGCGGCAGGTCCCCGGCGCGGCGGTCTACCAGGAGATGACCCAGATCGCCTCCTTCAACAACCGCCCCACGGGCCGCTCCCAGCGGAGGATGACGCCGGAGATGTACGCCACCACCGCCCACCTGGCCTACGCGGGCGGGGCGGACGGGGTCGCGCTCTTCAACTTCCAGTATTACCGGGACTACCGGGATGCAGGTCAGCCCGCCGACCCGCCCTATACCGAGCCGCCCTTCCAGATCGTGCGCCCGCAGGGCGATCCCGCGCGCGTCGCGGAGTTCCCGCAGTTCTATTTCATCGGCCTCCCCTACAACAGCGACCCGCGCCGCCCCTACATCTTCCCGAAGGAGCCGAAGCTCGGCGAGCCCTTCACCGTGACGCTGGGGATGGCGCCGCCTGTCGGCGGCTGGAGGCGTTGCGGGCGGCTCCGCATCCAGGCGGAGCATCCCTTCGGCCCCGGGGAATGGGAGGCCCATCTCAACGGCACGCCCCTGACCTGGACGCCCGACGTGGCAGAACCCTATCCGTCCGTTTACCGCCAGCTTACCGGCACGCCGGAGGAGCACCGCGCCTGGCATGTCCCGGCGGCGCTGGCGCGGGAAGGGGAGAACCGGATCGACATCACGCTCAAGCACGGCGCGACGGCGAACCTGGTCTGGCTCGACCTCTCGATGCCGGATTAGATGCCGCCCAGAACGGCGGCGCAGGGAAACGCGGCCAGCCATTCGGAAAGGCGGCCTCCCCGCACCGGCCGGCCGGTGAAGAGTTCCACTCCGTCCGTTTCTTCCCAGAGGAGCCGCGTTTCCCTCCATTTTTCGCCCACGGGCGGCAGGCCGACGTTCCCCGGCAGGCGGGGGACGGCGACGGTGAGGGTCTTTCCCTCCCACGCGCGGGTGAAGGCGACGACGTGTTCCGCCAGCGGCCCTTCCGCGAGGACGGGGCGGTATTCCCCCTGCTGGAACAGCGCGGGGAAGCGCCGCCGCAGTTGCAGGAGCGTGCGCGTCAGGTGGAGCTTGATGCCGCCGTCCTGCCAGCCGGACAGGAGGTCCTCCGGCGTCCGCCCCGCCAGGCCGGAGAGGAGGGCCTGCCGCGCGGCGAAGTCGATGGGGCGGCGGTTGTCGGGGTCGACGAGGCTGAAGTCCCACACCTCGTTTCCCTGGTAGATATCGGGCATGCCGGGGGCGGCCAGCTTCAGCGTGGTCTGAGCCAGGGAGTTGACCATGCCGTGCTCCGCCAAAAGGCGGGCTTCCGGCAGGAAGAGGGGGAGGAAGCGCCCGGCGGGGGCCAGGATGCGCTCGACGAAGTTTTCCACGGCGGCGAGCCACGCCTCGTTCGGGTAGACCCAGTTCGTGTTCACCTTCGCCTCGGACACCGCCTTCCGCATGTAGCCTTTCATGCGGGAGACGAAGTCCGCGTCCGCCTCTTCCGCCCCTGGCGCCCACGCGCCCAGGAGGACTTGGTAGAGGAGGTATTCCTCGTTCGCGTCGGGAGCCAGCCGCCCGTCGACGACGGTCTTGAAAGGCCGGTTGTGGGCCGACCAGGCCCCCAAAATTTCCCGCCACCGCCCGGGCCGCTCGGAAAGGGCGTAGAGGCGGGCGCGGACGTCCTCGCTCACCTTCGTGTCGTGGGTGGAGGTGGTGAGCATTCCCTGGGGCTCCTCCGCCAGCCGCCGCGCGTTGGCGGCGTGGAATTCCTCCACCGTGCCCGCGCCCAGGCGGCCGATCTCCCCGCCCACCTCGTTCAGGCCGAAGAAGCGGACGTAGACGTAAAAGGAAGTGTCCTCCACCGATTTCGCCATCACCGCGCCGGTGGCTTGCTGGAACTTCAGCGTCCAGTCGTCCGTCGTCTGCTTGCGCAGGCCGGCCAGCGGGTCCTCGTGATAGGCGCCGCGCAGCACCTCGTGGACGAAGTCGAAGGGAAGGGGATCCAGGCAGCGGTTGCGCCGCTTGGCCTCCTCGCAGGCCTCGCGCAGCACCTTCCCGTCGGCGGGGCCGGAGGGAAACCCCGGCTGCCGGTAGGTGCGGTAGACGGAAAGGCAGGCCATCGTCTCCCGCACGGCCACGCGCAAGTCGTGCATCGTCAGGTCGCGCCAGCGGCGGTCGTATTCGATGATGCGGTCCAGACCGATGGCCAGGTTGCCGATGGCGTTGGCGAAGAGTTCCTCCAGGACGAAGCGCTTCTTCTCGTAAACCGTGTCCGCCGCGGTGGCCGTGATCCCGGTGAAGCGCTCGTAGGTCTCCGTGAGGTGGGGCGCGGCGGAGCCGTCCACCAGGACGTCGGCCAGCTGCGGGATGAACTCGTAGCCCGTCGCCCCGTGGATCGGCCAGACGGAGGGGAGTGTCTCTCCCGGAGCCAGGATCTTTTCAACCAGCGCGTAGAGAGGGCCGCCGCCCGGCGGCGTGCAGAGAGCCTGGAAGTCCTGAAGGTATTGGGTGGGATTCCAAAGCCCGTCGATGTGGTCCAGGCGGACGCCCCGTACCAGCCCCTCCGCGATGAGGGAGGCCAGGAGCGCGTGCGTCGCGCGCATGACCTCCATCTCCTCCACGCGCAGGCCGACGAGGGTGTCGATGGCGAAGAAGCGGCGGTAATTCGTCTCGTGCGCTCCGGTCTTCCAGAAGGCCAAGCGGTAGTTCTGGTCGTCCAGGAGCGCGTGGAGCCGGTCAAAGCTCCGCGCGTCGCCTGGGCGGCCATTGTAGTCCCGCAGCACCTCCTCCAGCGCGGCGGCCAGGGCCGGCTCCCCTTCCAGCAGGGCGGCCAGGGCCTCCTTCGCCAGCAGGAGGAGCCGCTCCCGCTCCTCGAACTCCTGCGGGGCGGGCGCCTCCCGGTCGGCGGGCTGGGGGAGGATTTGGAAGAGGCTCCGCGCGTGGTGGAGCCGCTCCTGGGCCGCGTTTTCCAGCGCGGGTTGGGCGGCGGTTTCCAGAGCCGTCAGAATTTGCGGGACGTGCTCCGGCCGGACGGGAAAGCGCGGCCCCTCCCCATAGGCGACGGCAAAGCTCCCCTCCGCGTAAGTGAGGCGCAGCTCACCGTTTTCCAGCAGCCGCCCGTAGTAGTCCCCCAGCATCGGCACCAGGACCCGCTCCCGCAATTGCTGGTGGCGGGGATACCACTCGATGTCGAAATAATGGGCATAGCGGCTCTGGCGGCCGTTCTCCAACACGTCAAACCACCAGCGGTTCACCGCGCTGGCGATGCCCATGTGGTTCGGGACGAAATCGACCAGACAGCCCATGTCTCGTTCCTTCAAGTCCGCGGCCAGAGAGCGGAAACCCTCCTCGCCCCCCAACTCCGGGTTAAGAACGGCGGCGTCGCTCACATCGTAGCCGTGAAGGCTGCCGGGAACGGCCCGGGTGATCGGGGAGAGATAGCAATCGGAGACGCCCAGATCGTCCAGATACGGAATGAGCGCCTGCAGGGCCTTGAACGGGAAGTCCTTGTGAAGCTGGAATCGGTAAGTCGCGGTGGGGAGGTGGGAGGCG
The DNA here is from genome assembly GCA_028283855.1 of Verrucomicrobium sp. Lineage (NCBI taxonomy): Bacteria > Pseudomonadati > Verrucomicrobiota > Verrucomicrobiia > Verrucomicrobiales > Verrucomicrobiaceae > Verrucomicrobium > Verrucomicrobium sp. The sequence goes on from JAPWJX010000001.1 coordinate 161,622, forward strand.
GTCTTTAAGGCCATGGAGTGCCGTAACCTCCGCCAGGAAAAAGCCCGCGTCAACTTGCCCCCCCCCAGGGCCAAATTACCGTTTGCCATCCCCTCCGGCCTCCCATAAATTGAATCTTCCTTCCACAGAAAGGCACTTCCCATCATGGCCGATCTTCCCCCCCCCGACGAAACTCCCCAGATTCCCGACGACATCTTCGCCAACCTGGAACCGCTCGAGCCTGTGCCGCCTCGTCCGGCCGTCGTGGAAGGGGAATTCACCATCTCCCCCCCTCCGTCGAAGCTCCCGCTTCCGGCCGTGACCCCTCCCGCCGTCTCCGCGCCCTTGCCGCCCCCCCCCGGCGCGCCCAGCGCGCTTCCTTCCATCGGTGGCGCCCCGCTTCCGCCGGTCAATCCCTTGCCTCCCAAGGCGGGCGGCGCGCCCTTCGCCCCGCCCGCGCCTCCCATGGGCGGCGCGCCGGGCGGCTTCCGCCCCCCTCCGGGGCCGATCGCCAAAAACCCCCTGCCTCCCGATCCGGCCTCCTCCGCCAGCGCCTCCACCGCGGCCATTCCCGTGCCGCCGAAGGCCTCTTCCGGCGGAGCCCCCTTCAAGGCTCCCCTGGGCGGTTCCCCCCTCCATCCGTCGCTGCCCTCCGCCGCGCCGACGGCGGGCTCCATTCCCGCGCCCGCGCCGTTTGAGGCCGCCGCGCCGAAACCGGCCACTCCGTCGCCGGCCCCGGCGCCCGCTCCGGCCAAGCCCCTGCCCACTCCCGTCGCGCCCGTCGTCCAGGCCGCGCCTGCGGATGACAAGGGTGCCTTGGTCCTGGCGGGCGTCGCCGCCGCCGTCAACCTGGCGGCCGCCGCCTACATGGCGCTGACCTATCTGGGCATCCTCAGCTACTAACCCGCAACTCCCCGAAATTTATGGCAAGCGAACACGTCAAAACCGTTACGGCATCCGAATTCGATGCCGCCGTCCAATCCGCCCCCGTGGCCATCGTCGATTTCTGGGCCGAATGGTGCGGCCCGTGCAAGGCGCTGGCTCCCCTGCTGGACGAAATCGCCACCGAACAGGGCGGCAAAGTGAAGATCCTGAAAGTCAACGTCGACCAGGAAGGCCCCCTGGCTGCCAAGTACAACATCCAGTCGATCCCCACCCTCTATTTCTTCAAGAACGGCGAGCCTCAGGGCCAGCCGCAGGTCGGCCTCCTTTCCAAGAAGGCCCTCCTGGAAAAGATCGCCGCCGTCGCCTAAGCGGCGCGGCGGGCATCTTTTTAGTTGCCTATTCGGGGCGGATCGTGCATCTTCGCCCCTCCTCACCGCGGGGTGGAGCAGCCCGGTAGCTCGTCAGGCTCATAACCTGAAGGTCCTAGGTTCAAATCCTAGCCCCGCAACCCATTTCCGATCGTACGAAAAAAAGCCCGGCTTCCGCCGGGCTTTTTGTTTTTCAGGATCCGGCCTGGAAGCCGGTGTCGGTCCCTTTCCGGAAGGTGACGTAGGCGCGTCGCCAGGGTTGGTCATCGACTAATTTCCAGGCGTGGCCGCTGCCGGCGGTGTCTTCGGCGATCAAAATTTCCCCCGCTCGCAGGGTGAAGGCCTCTCCCGTCCGCGTAACGAATTCGAGCGTCCCCGCCAACGTGATGACGTATTGGGTGGTGGGTGCGGGGTGCCAGTCCAGGGAGGAATGGGGCGGCGATTCCTCGACATGGATTGTCTCCACGGCGGCGGCGTGATGGAGCCGCACGCTGCCCCGGGAGACGTGGGAGTGGCCGTCGGGACCGGTGTGCAGCCGGTAGGCGCGGATCATCGCAGGAGGTTGGTGACGGCCAGGTCGATCACCTCGCTGCCCCGGCCGTTGAGGACGGCCTTGGCGGCCCAGAGGTTGAAGCCGATGGCCTGACCCATTTGGACGGTGGGCGGCATGGAAAGCTCCAGCCGGTTCACCACCACGTCGACGAGGGCCGGGCCGTCATGGCGGAAGGCCGCGGCCAGGGCGGGCTTCAGGTCGGCGGGGTCCTCCACGCGTGCGGCGTGGAGTCCGGCGGCGCGCGCCAGCTCGGCGAAGTCTGGGTTGACCAGGGTGGTGCCGTTTTCCAGGACGCCCATGGCCTTCATCTCCAGCTCCACGAAGCCGAGGGCGCCGTTGTTGAAGAGGACGATCTTCACCGGCGCCTTCAATTGCCGCAGGGAGAGGAGGTCGCCCAGGAGCATGGCCAGGCCGCCGTCGCCGGAGAAGGTGACGACCTGCCGCCCGGGGAATTCGAGCTGGGCGCCGATGGCCTGGGGCAGGGCGTTGGCCATGGAGCCGTGGTTGAAGGAGCCCAGGAGCCGGCGCCGGCCGTTCATGGTCAGGTAGCGGGCGGCCCAGACGGTGGGGGTGCCCACGTCGCAGGTGAAGACGGCGTCTTCGGCCGCCAGCTCATCCACCGTCTTGGCGACGAACTGCGGGTGGATCGGCTTGCTGCCGGGCTTGCCCACGGCCAGCTCGTCCTGGTCCTTGCGGACCTTCTCGTAGTCGCCGACGAAGCGGCGCAGGTGGGCGTCGTCTTCCTTCGCCGGGAGGCGGGGGAGGAGGGCAGAGAGGGTTTCCCGCACGTCGCCGATGAGGCCCAGGTCGATCCGCGTCCGGCGGCCCAGGTTTTCCCCGCGCCGGTCGACCTGGATGACGGTCGCCTTCTCCGGGTAGAACTGGGTGTAGGGGAAGTCGGTGCCCAGGAGGAGGACGGTGTCGGCCTCCTTGATGGCGTGGTAGCCGGAGGAGAAGCCGATCAGGCCGGTGAGGCCGACGTCGTAGGGGTTGTCGTACTGGATGTGCTCGCGGCCGCGCAGGGCGGTGACGATGGGGGCCTTGAGTTTTCCGGCCGTCTCCATCAGCTCGGCGTGGGCGCCCGCGCAACCGGCGCCGCCCAGGATGGTGACGCGCTTGGCGGGGTTCAGCAGCGCGGCCAGCTGGTCCAGCTCCGCGTCGGAGGGGCGCAGGACGGGCGCGGCGGGGCGCACGCTGGCGCTGGGGCGGCCGGGCTTCGGCGGGCCGCAGGGCGACGTCCCCGGGGATGGCGACGACGGAGACGCCCCGGTGGGCGAGGGCCGATTGGATGGCCGTCTCCAGCACGCGGGGCATCTGGGAGGCCTGGGAGATAAGCTCGCAGTAGTGGCTGCAGTTGCGGAAGAGCTGGTCGGGGTGGGTTTCCTGGAAGTAGTTGCTGCCGATCTCCGCGCTGGGAATCTGGGCGGCGATGGCCAGGACGGGGACGCGGCTGCGGTGGCAGTCGTAGAGGCCGTTGATGAGGTGCATGTTGCCCGGGCCGCAGCTGCCGGCGCAGACGGCCAGCTCGCCGGTGAGGTGGGCCTGGGCCCGGCGGCGAAGGCGGCGGTTTCCTCATGCCGGACGGGGATCCAGACGATTTCCTTCCGCCGGCCGATCTCTTCCAGGAAGCCGTTGAGGGAATCGCCGACGACGCCGTAGACCCGCTTGACCCCGGCGGCGACCAGGGTGTCGACCATCAATGCCGCGACGGTTTTTTTGCTCATAAAGTGGGTTTACCTTACGCCCAATCCGCCCCGAAGCAAAACAGGGGCCGGTCAGAACGCCAGGCCCACGGTGACGGAGGTCCGGACGCTGTCCGTGTAGAGCGCGTCGGCGAAGTAGCCGCCCACCCGCCACCCGGCGAAGTAGTGCCTGGCGAATTTGTAGTCCATTCCCGCGTCCAGCTCCCGGCCGTAGTGGGTGCCGTTGTTGGAGGCCCAGTAGTCGTAGCCGGTCACGGTGTAGGTCAGGCCCTCCACGGGGAGGGGGCCGGTGGCGGTGACGTAGGCGGCGGTCAGGCCGTAGGCGCTCCGCGCGGGGAGGGCCGGATTGGCGGCGAAGAATTCGCTCCATCCGTTCATGGGCGGGGAGAGGGGGGTGCTGAGCAGGTCGGTGGCACTTTTCCCGCCCAGGCCGGTGCCGCCGATGAAGAAGTGGTGCTTCTTGTAAACGGGGCCTAGCTCGGCCTCCCAGTAGTTCTCGGAAACGTGGTGGGGATTGGTCCCCCAATCGGCCTGGTGGGCGAAGTCGGCGACGTAGTGGACGCCCCAGTCGTCGTCGATCTTCCACGGGCCCTCGGCGCGGATTCCCGTGGTGCGGGTCGACTGGACGGTGTTGGGGTTGAAACCGGCCAGGGCGTAGTCGGAGACGTTGAAGTCGAGCAGGAGCGCGTAGGCGGCCACGGTGCCGCGGTCCTTCTTCGTCCAGGCGGCCTCCATGACGTGGGTCGACATGTCGAGGGGATTGTCGGTCGCGCCGTCGGTGTTGGGCCGGTGGGCCCGGTAGACATAGGCGTAGCGGGCGGAGAGCTGGCCGTCCGCCACCGTGACGGGCGTCAGGCGGATGCTGGCCAGGTCGAGCGTCTGGTGGGTCTGCCGGTAGAGCTGGGAGCTGACGAAGCGGCCGTTGAGCAGCTGCGTTTCCTCCTGCCCGAAGCGGAGCTGCGCGGGCGCCTCCGGCGATTTCCAGTCGATCCAATATTGGTTCATCTGCGTGCCGCGCCCGTCGTTGATGAAGGGATAGCCCGCGTGGTTCTGGTCCGGCAGGGTGGTCACCCGGTAGTCGTCGTCGAAGCCGAGGCCGTAGACGCCCGCCACCTCCCCGTAGGCGGTCAGGCCGTGGACGGGGGCCGTCTCGTAGCCCACGGCCAGCCGCAGGGTGGAGGCGTAGCCGACGTGCTGGACCGGCCCGTTGGCGGGCGGGTTGGGCCCGGCGTCCTGGCTGAGGCGCTCGAACTTGTAGCGCGCCCCCAGGGTGAAGCGCCCCTTGGCGAAGACGTCCGGGAAGGTGCTGACCTCCGGCGGCAGCGTGCCGTGGAGGGTGTTGGAGATGGCGTCGTCCTCCTTCGCCTTCTCGACCTCCTCCGCCGCGTCCAGGGGGACCGCCGCGCAGAGGCACAGGAAGGCCCAGGAGAGGAGGCGGAAGGGGCGGCGCTGCACCCCTTTGCTTTTAGCGTTCGCGCGCGTTTGCGCCAGAGTTTCCGGCGGGCCGATAGGGCTGGCTTCCGGGCGGGCGGTTGATAAAAAGACTGCTTTCCTTCCATGAACGAGGCCTACATCCAAACGATCGCCCAGGAGCTGAAGATCCAGCCCCGGCAAGTCACCGCCACCGCCAAGCTCTTTGCCGAGGGGGCGACCGTCCCCTTCATCGCCCGCTACCGGAAGGAGGCCACCGGCTCCCTGGACGAGGTGGCCGTGACCGCCATCCGCGAACGGCTCCTGAGCCTGGCGGAGATCGACCAGCGCCGGGAATCGATCCTCAAGTCCCTCACGGAGCGGAACCTCCTGACCGACGCGCTCAAGGCCGCCGTCGGCGCCGCCGACACGCTCACCAAGCTGGAGGACATCTACCAGCCCTACCGCCCGAAGCGCCGCACCCGCGCCACCGTGGCGAAGGAGCAGGGCCTGGAGCCCCTGGCCGTCCTGATCCTCAAGCAGGACCCCGCCACCGACCCGCAAAAGGAGGCCCAGGCCTACGTCAGCGCGGAGAAGGGGGTGGAGACGGTGGAGGCCGCCCTGGCCGGCGCGCGCGACATCATCGCCGAGCAGGTGAGCGACGATCCCCAGGCCCGCGCCCGCCTGCGCGAGCTCTTCCTCAAGCAGGGCGTCATCAAGTCGAAGGTCCTCACCGGCAAGGAAGAGGAGGGGGCCAAGTTCAAGGACTACTTTGACTGGACCGAGCCGCTTTCCTCCATCCCCAGCCACCGCCTGCTGGCCATCCGCCGCGGGGAGACGGAGGGCTTCCTCCTCATGCGCATCTCCGTGCAGGAAGAGGAGGCGCTGCCCCTGCTGGAGCCGCTCTTCGCCATCGGGACCGGCCCCGCCGCCTCCCAGGTGCGCCAGGCCGTGCAGGAGGGCTACAAGCGCCTCCTGCTCCCCGCCATCGAGGTGGAGATGCGGATGGACTCCAAGAAGAAGGCCGACGCGGCCGCCATTCGCGTCTTCGCCGACAACCTGCGGGAGCTCCTCCTGGCCTCCCCGCTGGGGCGCAAGAGCGTCCTGGCCATCGATCCGGGCTTCCGCACCGGCTGCAAGATCGTCTGCCTGGACCGCCAGGGGAAGCTCCTCCACAACGACGTGATCTATCCCACGGCGGGTTCCGTCATGGAGATGCGGGACGCCGCCGAGGCGCTCCTGAGCATGATCCGCAAATACCAGATCGAGGCCGTCGCCATCGGCAACGGCACCGCCAGCCGGGAGACGGAGGCCTTCGTGAAGAAGCTCCGCCTGACCATCCCCATCGTCATGGTCAACGAGAGCGGCGCCTCCATCTACTCCGCCTCCGAGGCGGCGCGGGAGGAATTCCCCGACCAGGACCTGACCGTGCGCGGCGCCGTCTCCATCGGCCGCCGCCTCATGGACCCGCTGGCGGAATTGGTGAAGCTCGACCCGAAGTCGATCGGCGTCGGCCAATACCAGCACGACGTCGAGCAGGGCGCCCTCAAGCGGAGCCTGGACGACGTGGTCGTGAGCTGCGTCAACGGCGTGGGCGTGGAACTCAACACCGCCAGCAAGCAGCTCCTGGGCTACGTCTCCGGGCTGGGGACGGCCCTGGCCGGGAGCATCGTGGCCCACCGGAACGCCCATGGCCCGTTCAAGTCCCGCGCGGACCTCAAGAAGGTCGAGCGCCTCGGGCCGAAGGCCTACGAGCAGGCGGCGGGCTTCCTCCGCATCCGGGACGGGGAGCATCCCCTGGACGCCAGCGCCGTCCACCCGGAGAGCTACGCCCTGGTCGACGCCATGGCCAAGGACCTGGGCTGCGCCGTCTCCGACCTGCTGAAGAACGCCGAGCTGCGCAAGAAGATCGACCCCGCCCGCTACGTCACGGAGACCGTCGGCCTGCCCACCCTGCGGGACATCCTGGCGGAGCTGGCCAAGCCCGGCCGCGACCCGCGCCAGCAGTTCGAGGTCTTTTCCTTCCAGGCGGGCGTCGAGAAGATGGAGGACCTCAAGCCCGGCATGAAGCTGCCCGGCATTGTCACCAACGTCACCGCCTTCGGCGCCTTCGTCGACATCGGCGTCCACCAGGACGGCCTCATCCACGTCAGCCAGCTGGCCGACCACTTCGTCTCCGACCCGGCGGAGGTGGTGAAGGTACAGCAGAAGGTGAACGTCACCGTCCTGGACGTCGACCTGCCGCGCAAGCGCATCGCCCTTTCCATGAAGGCGGCCCCCGTCATCGGCGCGGCCTCCTCCTCCGGCCGCAATTCCCCCGGCGCGCCGCGTCCGGCGGGGAACGGCGGCGGGGGAGGGCGGACGAACCAGCCCGCCGCCGTCGACTGGTTCACGGAGGCCCTCAGCAAGGGCCAGCGGAGGTGAATTTCTTCGACATCGCCGCGGTGCTGGTGACGTTGGCCACCTTCTTCGGCTACCTGAACCACCGCTTCCTGAGGCTGCCGCCCACCATCGGCATCCTGGGCATGGCGCTGGGCCTCTCCCTGCTCCTTCTCCTGGTGAACGGCCTGGTCCCCTGGAACGTCCACGGCTGGGCGTCCGGCTTCCTCAAGCAGATCGACTTCACCGAGGCGCTCATCCACGGGATGCTCTGCTTCCTGCTCTTCGCCGGGGCGCTCACCGTCGACTTCAAGAGCCTCCAGGCCAACCGGCTGCCCGTCGTCATCCTGGCCACGGTAGGCGTCCTTCTCTCCTGCGTGCTCATCGGCTTCATGGCCCGCCCCCTCTTCGCCTGGCTCGGCTTCGCGGTGTCGATGCCCGTCTGCTTCCTCTTCGGCGCGCTCATCTCCCCCACCGACCCGATCGCCGTCCTCTCCATGCTCAAGCAGTTGCGCTCCTCCAGGGACCTGGAGGCGCAGATCGCCGGGGAATCCCTCTTCAACGACGGCGTCGGCATCGTCCTCTTCTTTTCCCTGCTTCCCATGGCGGGCCTGGGGGCGACCCCCGATCCCGGCCCGGAAACCTCCCCCGGGACGAAGGCCATCCTTTTCTTCCTGGAGGAAGTGGGGGGAGGCGCGCTCCTGGGCCTCTTCTTCGGCTGGCTGGGCTGCCGCGCGCTCAAGGCCATCGACCATCCCGCGCTGGAATTGCTCATCACCCTCTCCGTGGCGATGTTCGTCTACGCCGTCTCCTTCGCCCTGAACGCCTCCGGGCCGATCGCCGTCGTCGTCGCGGGCATCCTCATCGGCAGCTGGGGGAGGAGCCGGGCTATGAGCGAAACCAGCGCCCACCACGTCACCGTGTTCTGGGAAATGACCGACGAGATCCTCAACTCGACTCTCTTCCTCCTCCTGGGCCTTTACGTGCTGACGATCGCCTGGAGCCGCAGCCTGGTCCTGGCGGCGCTGGCCATCATCCCGCTGGCCCTGGCGGCCCGCTGGGCCTCCGTGGCCCTGCCCGTTTTCCTCCTGCGCGTGCGCTGCCGCTTTCCCAACGGCATCATCCCCATCCTCACCTGGGGCGGCCTGCGGGGCGGCCTTTCCGTGGCGATGGTCCTTTCCCTGCCCGCCTTCCGGCACAAGGAGCTGCTCCTGAGCTGCACCTACGGCGTCGTTCTCTTTTCCATCCTCATCCAGGGCCTCACCATGAAGCGTCTCCTCACCCACTACAAAGTCAGCCGATGAAGATACTCGTCCTCGGCGCCGGCGCGGTCGGCGGCTATTTCGGAGGGCGCCTCCTCCAGGCGGGCCGCGACGTCACCTTCCTGGTGCGGCCCCGCCGCGCGGAGCAATTGGCCCGGCACGGCCTGGTCATCCAGAGCGCCGTCGATCCCCGGACGCTTTCCCATCCGCCCACCGTCCTGGCGGAGTGGGTCCGCGCCCCCTTCGACCTGGTCCTGCTCACCTGCAAGGCCTACGACCTCGACTCCTCCATCGCCGCCATCGCCCCCGCCGTGGGGCCGGAGACCCTGATCCTGCCGCTGCTCAACGGCATGCGGCACCTCGACATCCTCTCCGCCGCCTTCGGCGCGGAGCGCGTCCTGGGCGGGCGCTGCCGGGTCAGCACCACCCTGGACGAGCAGGGGGCCATCCAGCAGCTCACCGGCGTCCAGTCGATCGCCTTCGGCGAGCAGGGCGGCGGCCTCACGCCGCGCGTGGAAAAGGCGGCCGAGGCGCTGCGCACCCCTTCCTTCGAGGTGGTGGCCAGCGAGGCGGTCCTCCAGGAGATGTGGGAGAAGTGGGTGCTCCTGGCCTCCCTGGCCTCCGCCACCACGCTGATGCGCGCCTCCATCGGGGAGATCTGCGCCGCGCCGGGCGGGAAGGAGATGATCCACGGCCTGATCGACGAGTGCTGCGCCATCGCGCAGGGGGCGGGCCATCCGCCGCGCCCGCCCTTTCTCCAGACCGTCCGCAACACCCTGACGGAGGCCCATTCCTCCCTGACCGCCTCCATGTTCCGGGACATGGAAAAGGGCGCGCCGATCGAGGCCGACCAGATCGTCGGCGACCTGCTGGTGCGCGGCGGGATGAAGGGCGGCCGCTTTCCCTTGCTGGAGCTGGCCTACACCCGGCTGAAAATCTACGAGGCGGCCCGTCAGGGCGTCTAGCTAGGGAGCGCTTTCCTGGTCGGCTTCCCGCTGCAGCATGCGGCAGATCGCCCGCACCCGCTTGGCGGTGGCGGGGATGTCGGAAAGGTCGGTCTCCACGTCGCGCAGCGCGCCGTGGGGATCGTAGATCAGGAGTTCCGTGGCGTTCCGCTTCACGCCGAACTTGCGGAAGACCGCCCCGGTCTCGTCCAGGACCAGGATTGGGCGGGTGCCGGGCGTGTAGCTCTTCTTCATGCTGTCCCGGGCCATCCCGGCGAACATGCCCGCCTGCGTCATGTCCTCCACCAGGAAGAGGGCCACGCTGTCCGGCACCTTCGTGGCCGGGTTGGTGGCCAGCGCGTCGGCCCACCGTTCCTGCGTGCCGCCCTGGCTTATGTTCGGAGCGGAGAAGATGGCCACCACCACTTTCCCGCGCAGCTGCCCGGCCGTGTAGGTCTTGCCGTCGGGGTCCTTCAGGACGCCGCCGCCGAAGCGGTGGGCGTAATTTCCGTCCGGGACATGCAGGGCGACGTCGGCCCGGGCGCAGAAGGGGAAAAGGCCCAGAGCCAGCGAGAGCAGGAGAAGGCGCATGCGGAAAGGTGGCCTACTTGCCCGGGAATTCAAATGCCGATTTAGAACATCGTGACGCCCGCGCGGCGCCCGGCCTGGATTTCCTTCGGCGGCAGGCCGAAGAACCGCTTGAACTCCCGGCTGAACTGGGAGGCGCTTTCGTAGCCGACCTGGCGCCCCGCCTCCGCCACGGGCGTTCCGGCGGCCAGGAGGGCTTCCGCTTTATGGAGGCGGATGGCCTGGAGATAGCGCTGGGGCGGCTTGGCCGTGAGCGCCTTGAAATGGGTGTGGAAGGAGGTGAGGCTCATCCCCGCCTCCCGCGCCAGCAGGGGCACGTCGAGCGGCCGGGCGTAGTCGGCGTGGATGCGGCGCAGCGCCCGCGCGATCCGGCCAAAGCGCCCCTGGGGCGAGGCGAGGGCCTGGAGCGCCGCCCCCTGGCCGCCGCGCAGCGCCCGGTAGGTGATCTCCCGGACGATCTGCGGGCCCAGGATGCGGGCCTCCACGGGGGAGCGGAGGGCGCGGGCCAGGCGCAGGGCGGCGTCCTCCAATTCCGGCGTCAGGCGGCTGGCGTCGACGGCGCGGAGCTTCCCCGCGTCGGCGGGGGTCTCCAGGTCCAGGAGCAGCTCCGCGACGACCGGGGGGCTGATCCGCACCGCCAGCCCCAGCAGGGGCTCCTTCGCCGTGCCGATCGTCTCGCACTCGAAGGGGAGGGGAAGGGCCAGCACCAGGTAGTTGCGGGCGTCGTAGACGAAGGTGCGCCCGCCCAGCCGACCGCGCTTGCGCCCCTGCGCGATGATGACGACGCTGGGATCGTAGGCGACGGGGCCGTAGTCGTGCCGCGTGGGGGAATACATCACCCGCACGTCCGCCAGGGCCGTGGGGCCGAAGCCGTCGATCGTCGCCAGGCTTTTGAGCGCCTCGGCCAGGGATTCCTTCATGGAAGGATTAAGCACGAAAACAGCTGGGAAATCGAACTCAAATGCAATGAGTTGAAGAATCAGGCATGTCTTCCGCAGGAGCGTGTATGGCGTCCGCGCGGAAACGGGCTTAAGGTGGCTCCATGAACGGATTAAACGACAAGATCGCCCTGGTCACCGGCGGCAGCCGCGGCCTGGGCCGGAACGCAGCCCTCCACCTGGCCCGCGCCGGGGCCGACGTCCTCCTCACCTACCGGAGCAAGAAAGAGGAGGCGGAGGAGACCGTCGCCGCCATCGAGGCCCTGGGCCGGAAGGCCGCGGCCCTGCCCCTGGACGTGGAAAGCACCGCCGGATTCGGCGCCTTCGCGGCCGAGGTCGCGCGCGTCCTGAAGGAAAAGTGGGGCCGGGAACGCTTCGACTTCCTGGTGAACAACGCGGGCGTCGGCTCCACCGCCCCCTTCCCGGAGATGACGGAGGAGAAGTTCGACCTCCTCCTCAACGTCCAGTTCAAGGGCGTCTACTTCCTGACCCAGAAGCTCCTGCCCCTTCTCAACGACGGCGGCCGGATCGTGAACCTCTCCACCGGCCTGGCCCGCTTCACCGTGCCCGGCTACTCCGCCTACGCGGCGATGAAGGGGGCGGTGGAGACGCTCTCCCGCTACCTGGCCAAGGAGCTGGGGCCGCGCCGGATCAACGTCAACCTCGTCGCCCCCGGGCCGATCGAGACCGACTTCACGAAGGAGTCCCTGGGCCGCCCCGGCTTCAAGGACTTCCTGGCCGGCCAGACGGCGCTGGGCCGCGTGGGCGTGCCGGACGACATCGGCGGCGTCGTGGCCTTCCTCTGCTCGGAGGAGGGGCGCTGGGTCAACGCGCAGCGGGTGGAGGCCTCCGGCGGGCTCTTTATCTAGACGCCGTGGCCGAAGCCGAGGGCGTAGTAGATGACGTAGAACCAGCCGCAGACGCCGTGGACGATGGCCCAGAGCAGCGAGTGCCAGATGGACCAGGAGACGGTGACGGCGATCGCGGCGCCCAGGCTGATGCCGGTGGAGGTGGCGGAATGCATGGGCCCTACTTTTTGGCGTGGAGGGCCACGTATTCAAGCCAAACGAAGCCCTTCGGCAGCCGGCGCAGGGCGCGGAGGCGGAATTTGACGCCCTTCCGCCCGGTGTAGCCCCGCTCGGCGTCGAAGAGGGTGGGGGTTCCCATCGTACCGTCGGCCACGGGCAGGAGGAGGAGCCGCAGCTCGTCGATGAGGCCCGCCTTCAGGAAGGAGCCGTTGACCCCGCCGCCGCCCTGGAGCATGAGGGTCTTGATCGGGAAAAGCTTCCGCAGCTTGGCCAGCGCCCGCGCGAGGTCCAGGGACGATTTCCCCGCGAAGACGTAGGAAACGCCCTTCTCCCGCAGGTGGGCCAGGTAGGAGGCGGGGACCCGCTCCGTCAGCACGGCGATGACGTGCTCCGTGTCGACCATGCCGGAATCCCAGTGGCACTTCCCCTGCGGGTCGATGGCGACGGCGAAGGTCTTCGCATTGTACGGGGCGACGTAGTCGGTCTTCGGGATGCGGAAGGTCCCCTTGGGGGCGCGGTAGGGCTTCTTGCTGGAGAATTCCTGCATGGTCACCCGGCCCACGATCCAGCCGTCAGCCTTGATCTTCGCGCCCCGGCCCTCGTAGATCTTCGCCGTGTCGCCGATGCCCCAGTTGCGGGACTGGATGCGGCCGTCGACGGAGCTGAGCATGAAGCAGATGATGTGGGGTCTCATGGGATGGCTTTAACGTAAGGGGGGAAGCGCCCCTGTCAACGGGAGCGGCTTTGTGCTAACGTGGGGAAGTGAAACCGCCCGCCGAACCGATCCCCGTGGAGGTCCTCCCTCCGGAGGATCCCGCCGGTCCGCGCGGGCGGAAGACCTTCTACCACCCGGCCAGCGGCCTGGCGATCTTGGGCATCGACGTCCTCGCCTTCGGGTCGGAGGCGGCCACGGGCTTCCTCGACACGCCGCTCATGTGCGTCCTGGCCTTCTTTTCCTCCCTGGCGCTGGTCTACCTGATCCAGACGCGCTGGGCGGGGAACGGCCGCGCCGCCGCCTGGGGGAAGGCCTTCCTGGGCGCCTTTTTGGCCGGGCTGCCCTTTTCCATCGCGGGCACCCTCTTCGGCGCCGCCATCCTGGCGCTGGCCGGGCTGCCCCATCCCAAGGCGCTGCTCCGCTCCTGGCTCTGGCGCCGCGTCGCGGGCCGTTCCCACTCTTGAAAACCAAAGAAACTCCCGCGGCTCCCCGCGTCCTCTTGGCCGACGATTCCGGCCTGAACCTCCTCGTCGCCCAGGCCTTCCTGGAAGGCTTCGGCATCGAGTGCGACATCGTCCGCGACGGCACCGCCGCGCTGGCCAAGGCGCTGGAGGGAGACTACGCCGCCATCCTCCTGGACATCCAGATGCCGGGCCTGGACGGCTGCGAGGTGGCCCGCCGCGTCCGCGCGCGGGAAGGGAAGGAAGAGGGCCGACGCGTCCCCATCGTGGCCGTGACCGCCTACACCCGCCCGGACGACCTGGCCCGCTTCCGGGAGGCGGGGATCGACGACTTCCTGGCCAAGCCCTTCGAGCCGAGCCAGCTCAAGGCGAAGCTGCGGACGATCCTGCCAGGCTGAATTCTTCCGCGAAGAGCGCGTAGGAGCGGGCGCGCGCGGCGGGGTCGTGGGTCCAGGTCAGGATCGCCGCCTCGTCCAGCTTCCAGGCGGCCGCCATCTCCCGCAGCCGCCGGCCGACCTGCGCCGCGGTGCCGATCAGGGCGCCCTGCCGCAGCCGCTCCAGGTATTCCTCCTCCTGCCGCGTCCGGGGCTCGGCGGCGGCCTCCTCCGGGGAAACGAGGGGGCCGAAGACGCCCCGATCCCGGTTCAGCCGCCACCGCTCCCGCGTGCGGAAGAGGTGCCGCGCCTTTTCCTCCGTCTCCGCCGCCAGCGCCCAGACGCAGACGGAGGCGTAGGGCCGCGGGTGCCGGGCGCTGGGCCGGTAGAGCCGGTGGTAATCCTCGAAGGCCTCTTCCGCCCCGCGCCCTTCCGAGATGAAGTGGGCCAGGCAGAAGGGGAGGCCAAAGCGGGCCGCCAGCCGCGCCCCGTCCGTGGTGCTTCCCAGCATCCAGACCTCCGGCGTGAAGGGGCCCTCCGGCAGCGCCTTCACGCCGTGAAAGGGATGGTCCTTCGCCAGGGGCAGGCCGGAGACCCAGTTCAGCAGGTCGTCCATCTGCGCGGGGAAGGCGTCCCCCGCGCCGGGAAAATCGGGATTGAGGGCGCGGGCCGTCTTTATGTCGCCGCCGGGGGCGCGGCCCACGCCCAGGTCGATCCGGCCGGGGGCGATCGCCTCCAGGACGCGGAACTGCTCGGCCACCTTCAGGGAGGAGTAGTGGGGCAAAAGGACGCCCGCGCTGCCCACCCGGATCCGCCGCGTGGTGGCGGCGATCGCCGCGATGAGGATTTCCGGGGCCGACCCGGCGATGCTGTCCAGGTTGTGGTGCTCGGAGACCCAGAAGCGCCGGTAGCCCAGCTCCTCGCAGCGCCGCGCCATCTCGATCGTCTCCCGGATCGAGACGTCCTGCGGGCGGCCCGCGACGGCGATCGACTGGTCCAGGACGGAGAGCGCGAGGGCGGCCATGCGGAAAACGTAGCCTCTTCCCCGGCGTTTTTCCATTTTTGTGCGATAGTGCGGCATGGCACCCGCCATTCCCGGCCTGCGCTACGTTTCCGACGAGGGTCCCGGCATCACCCGGCGGCGGCAGGGGAAGGCCTTCGCCTATTTCCGGCCGGACGGAAAGCCCGTCCGCGACGCGGCGACGCTCCGCCGCATCGCCGCCCTGGTGCTGCCGCCCGCCTGGGAGGGCGTCTGGATCTGTCCTTCCCCCTCCGGCCACATCCAGGCCACCGGCCGGGACGCGCGGGGCCGGAAGCAATACCGCTACCACGACGCCTGGCGGGCCCACCGCGACCGGGACAAATACGGCCACATGATGGCCTTCGCCCGCGTGCTCCCGCGCATCCGTGGCCGCGTGCGGCGGGACCTGCGGCAATCCGGCCTGCCCCGGGAGAAGGCGCTGGCCGCCGTCGTCCGCCTGCTGGAGACCACCCTCATCCGGGTGGGCAACGACGAATACGCGCGGGAAAACCACTCCTACGGGCTGACTACCCTGCACAACAGCCATGCGCGCGTCCGGGGGCCGCGCATCGAATTTGCCTTCCGGGGGAAGAGCGGCAAGCAGCACCGCATCGAGGTCGACGACCCCCGGCTGGCCCGCATCGTCCGCCGCTGCCAGGAGCTGCCCGGCCAGGAGCTCTTCTGCTACCTGGACGGGGAGGGCCGCGCCCGCGACATCGGCTCCCAGGACGTGAACGATTACCTGCGCGCCGCCTCCGGCGGGGACTACACGGCCAAGGACTTCCGCACCTGGATCGGCACCGTGCTGGCGGCCGTCGCCCTGCGGGAATTGGAAGAGGTCACCTCCGCCAGCCAGGCCCGGAAGAACATCGCCGCCGTCGTCCAGAGCGTCTCCAAGGTGCTGGGAAACACGCCCGCCGTCTGCCGGAAATGCTATATCCACCCGGAGATCTTCGACGCCTATGTGGAGGGAGCCACCCTCCAGGCCGTCTCCCGCCGCATCGGGGAGGACCTGGGCCGTTCCCTGGGCCGCCTCCGCCCGGTGGAGGCGGCGGTGCTGGCCCTTCTGCAGAAGCGGCTCCGCGCCGCGCAAATTGCAGGGAAGGGGAAGGGAATTTCCCTGCTGCATAAGAGAGGAAAAGGCCGCGGCACACATCCTGCACGCCTGGAGGGATGAGTGCGTTAACCGCGAATGAACGAAAAGTCGTCTACACCGCCGAGGTGGTGAACCAGGGAGGCCGGGAGGGGACCGCCGAGTCCGAAAACGGCGGCCTGCGCGTCTCCCTGGTGCCGCCGTCCCAATCGGAGGACGGGCACGAGGGGACCAACCCCGAGCAGCTCTACGCTGCCGCCTACGGCGCCTGCTTCCACGCCGCGCTGGACAACGCCGCGGAGAAGGCGGGCTTCCCGATCAAGGGCTCCACCGTCACCGCCCGCGTGACCCTCTACGAGGACCACCAGGGCGGCTACGAACTGGGCGTCGAGCTGCGCGCCAGCCTGCCCGGCATCCCGGAGGCGCAGGCGGAGCGGCTGCTCCACCAGGCCCACACGACCTGCCCCTATTCCAAGGCCGTGCGCGGCAACGTCGACGTCCGCCTGACCCTGGATTAGGTTTGCAAAAACGGGGGGCTTCCCTTGGATAGCCCCCATGTTTTCCCGGCCTAGATACGGGGCCATCCTGGCCGTCCTGTTCGCGGCGATCGGGGTCCTTGCCCTGGCGCGATTCTGGGGCATGGGCCTCTTCTTTTGGGATTCCTTGACCTGCCACGTCAACGGGGCCAAGTGGCTGGCAGACGGCCCTTCGGCCTTCTGGGCCGATATCTGGCACGGCATGGTGGAGATGGGGCGCTTCCAAGCGTTTCTCCAGATCGTCTGTAACCTCCTATTCTGCGCAATCGACTTCAAGTTGAGCCCCGACGCCAATGCGTGGTGGCCTCTCTTCGGCCTGACGACGTTCCTTTCCCTGGCGGTCTTCAGCTGGGGGGTCGGAGCCTATCTGGAATCGGCCCTCGCCGGAGGGCTCGTCTTCGTGGCCGTCATGTCCGGCGTCACGCTGAACCTGGACGGGCACCTCTTCGACACCTGGCCCAACTTCGCCGTGTGCTTCGCCTTCTGGGGCGCTGCGCTGGCCTGCGAGCGTCGCCCGTTCCGGCTCTGGGCGGCGCTGTTCTATTTCCTGGCCATCTGCCTGGGAAACGAGGCGATGGTTCTCTTCGTCCTGGGACTGGCCGGAGGGCGCTTTCTCTGCCTGCGCGGGAAGGACCGCCTCCGGGAGTGTGCCGTGCCCGTGCTGGGCTCCACGCTCTTCGTTCTCTGCTTCGTCGGCTTCCGGCATTGGTTCCCCTCCCGCTATGAGGGGACCATGCTCTCCCTGAGCGAGCCGTGGCACTCCTTCCTAACCTGGCGGAACATCTCCGTTTCCCAGCTGCCGGGCTACGACTTCCTGCGCCTGACGGTCATGCACGGGCGGCAGTTCGGAGGATTCCTTTTGGTCTTGGGGCATCATCCGGGGTGGATCGCCCTCCTGGCCGCCTTCGCCGCCGCGTGCGTCGGCGCCGCCTGGTTCCTGTTGCAGGGAAGCCGGAAGGAAAACCGGGAGCCCGCGTCCTTCGCGAAGGAAACGGCCTTGATCTGGGGCCTGGCGATCGGCGTCCTGCTGAACAACATCCCCCTGGCCGTCACGCCGAAGTACCGGGAATGGTTCCGCTCCGCCCATCACGGTTTCTATTATCTCTACAGCTTTTACGGCTATGCAGCGCTCTGCGTCATTGCCGTCCTGCTCTTTTGGCGGGTCCGGACGAGGAAGTGGGCGGTCGTGGCCCTCCTGGTTTTCATCGGGCTAAACGCCGTGACCAGCGGCCTCAGCTCCCGCTACTACCTGGCGGAGATCACCCGCCTGAGCGGGCATTGGTCGCTCTTTGAAAGCCTGGCCGGGCGCGGTGACATTTTCCCGTCGGACCGCGTGTGTCACGTGGTCGCTCCGCAATTCCGCAATCTGCCGGGCATGAAGCGGCTGGGCGTCTACCGGGAGCTGAAGGCGCGGATTCTCGGCCTTCCGGCGGTCCGGGTCGATTTCCTCGAAAAGGCGCCGGAGCATCTCCAGCCGGGAGAGAACTACTACCTCCTGAGCCTGGACGACACCCTTTCCAATCCCCTACAAAGCCGCGCCGTCCTCCGGCTGGCTTCCTGGCCTTCCGGTCCGGTGGTGAAGGGGTCGATCTGGATTTTCGCCAATCCGGCCGGGAAAAGCGGGATCGATCGCCGAGTTTATCCGAAAGCGCTGAAGGATTTCAGGGAGACATCACTTTCTCCCAGTCACAAGATAATTCGCTTGGATGATTTTGAGGGAGGTCTTGCTGATTGGAAAATCAAACCTTGAGAGGAATTGTGAAAGAAAGAAAAGGGGTGGCAAGTTTCGATTCTTTCTGCGACGGAGAGCGTGCATCCAAAATAAGATTGCTAAAGATAATGGCTCAACCTTGGATGACGCGCCATGGCCCCGGTTTTTACATCTTTCTCCAAAGTGCTTTTTCGGCGTGAAATTGGCGCTGTCTCAGTCCTCTCGCTTTTAATCATATTGAGCTGGTGTCTCTATTATGGACGATGGCCGGCAACGGATAGTTTTCGGCTTCCTCCCTACTATCAGGGGGACGCTCTTCTCATCATGGGGGCGGCAAAAGGATTTAGTGAAGTGCCGCCCCCCTGGCATCTAAAAATTCGACGCCTGGGTGCGCCTTTTGCGGCAAATTGGGATGATTATCCCATGACGGAAAAGCTAATTTATTATCCCTTAGGCTTGCTGGATCGTTTTTTGGATCCGGGAGTTGCTGCCAATGTGGGGTTGATATGCGCGCATCTCTTCTGTGGCTTTGGTTTCTATATTGCGGCCCGTTATTTTGGGGCCGACTGCATTTTGGCGGTGGGCTTTTCCCTTTTATATGCCCTTTCCTATTACATTTTCATACGGGGATGGGGCCACATTGTGTTGAGTTGTTATGGGCATCTCCCTCTTATGCTGGTGATCTTTGATCAGGCCTTGAAAGAGCGAGCACATAGGCGACCTTGGGCCGTATGGGGGGCGGCAGGAATCGCGGCAGCTTCTGCTTTGCTTAATCCCTATTACTGGTTTTTTTTCCTGGCGATGGCCGGACTGATCGGCTTGGTATGGATTGCGCGCGGCTCAGCAGGAGAAGGGGTGTATGCCTTGGGTTGCATGGCAGGATCTGTCGTTATATTTTTCCTGGGTCAGACAGATTACTACCTCAACGCTTGGCGTCATGGGTCAAATCATGACGCGGTCAGTCGATCACTGAATGCCATTTTGGAAAACGGGCTGAGGCTTCCCAGCCTTATTTGGCCTTCATTTCACTATATCAGACCGTGGTCGGATTTTGCTGTTCGTCATTATTTTTCTCAAGCATGGCCTATTGGGGAGGGGATTAGTCCTTTCCTTGGCATCGCGGGGGTTTTGGGCCTGGTATGCTTGACCTGCGCGTGCTTCGTCAAGGCGTCACGAGGAAAACCTGTTCCCGTGGAGGGATGGGCTGCTGCATTCGCGATGGCTTTCGCGACATTGGGGGGGCTGGATTATCTCATGGGCAGCTTTGGCTTCGTGCTGCTGAGAAGCGTGAATCGTTACTCCATCATTATATTGACCTGTGTACTAATTTTTTTATCAGCTCGTCTTTTCCCACGCCTCCCTAAGCTGACGAAATACGCTTGCTTGATTCTTTTGCTGTTATTAAGCGCGGGGGAAATTACAATGCTTCAACGGAGTTTTCTTCCGGCTTGGAGGGAAATTGGCCCGCGCGTTCACTCTGATCGTGTTTTCTCCAAAAAATTGGAAGGGCTTCTGCCGCGCGGCGCCGCTATTTTCCTATTGCCGGTTTGGGTTTTTCCGGAGGCCGTGCCTCAGGGAGACATGCCAGATTATGATCACTTCCGAACCTATGTGTGGTCGGATCATTTGCGCTTTAGCTACGGTTCCGACCGCGGTCGAAGGCGGGAGCAATGGCAAAGCGAAGCCGCCCAACAACCTCCGGTCGAAATGATCCGCCGTCTGGAAAAGGCGGGTTTTTCCGCCCTAGTCATCGAACGTAAAGCTTATTGCGATAATGGCGCGGAAATAGAGCGTGGACTTCGACAGGCGGGAATAGGCGTGCTTGTTGATTCGCCGGACCGTGAGTTAGTAGCCTACCGATTGACGCCTGAAGGTCATCCCGAGGTGCCGTTTCCAACCAATCCCACTCTTGTTTTGGGCGGAGATTTTTATGGATGGGAAACTGAAAAAAAAGCGGGATCGCGGTGGTCGTGGGCGTCTAGATCAGCAAAGCTCCATCTTTTTGCGGGCACTCCCCAGAGTTCAGTCGTTCTTACGTTTCGATTGAATGGACTGAAATCTCAAAAAATCATTTTTTTTCTCGATGGAAAGCAAGTGGGTGAGCCCCTTCGCTTGCCAGAGGCGGCGAGTCGCTATGTGGTTTTACGGTGGACTCCTGCAAAGGAAAAAACCGTTCTGCAATTGAGAACCGACACTACCGGCAAGCGCCTTCAATTGGCGAATGATACCCGTGTCATCGCTTTTGGTGTTTTTGATCCAGAGCTTAAAGTAGTGCCAGGAGTTTTGCCGGAGCCTTTAATCACTGTTTTGGAGAGTAAACCGCAAGTGATGATCAAATGATGAAAGCGGTGATTCTAGCGGGCGGCCTCGGCACCCGTTTGGCGGAGGAGACGGCGACCCGGCCCAAGCCGATGGTGGAGATCGGCGGCCGGCCGATCCTCTGGCACATCATGAAGACCTACTCCGCCCACGGCATCCACGACTTCGTGATCTGCGCGGGCTACAAGGGGTACATGATCAAGGAGTACTTCTCCAATTACTTCCTCCACATGTCCGACGTCACCTTCGACATGCGGCACAACAAGATGGAGGTCCACCAGCGCCGCGCCGAGCCGTGGCAGGTCACCATCGTCGACACGGGGGAGGAGACCCTGACCGGCGGCCGCCTGCGCCGCGTTCGGGAATACGTCGGCGATGAGACCTTCTGCTTCACCTACGGCGACGGCGTGGGCGACGTCGACATCGCCGCCCTGGTCGCCTTCCACAAGAAACAGAAGACCCACGCCACCCTGACCGCCGTGCAGCCGCCGGGCCGCTTCGGCGCGCTGGAGATCGGCGGCGACGCCCGCATCGCCACCTTCCGGGAGAAGCCCCAGGGGGACGGCAGCTGGATCAACGGCGGCTACTTCGTCCTGGAGCCGGAGGTCTTCTCCCACCTCCACGAGGACAAGGACGTCTGGGAGCGCCGCCCGCTGGAGGAATTGGCCGGGGCGGGGCAGCTTTCCGCCTACAAGCACGGCGGCTTCTGGCAGCCGATGGATACCATCCGCGACAAGCTCCACCTGGAAGAATTGTGGGCCTCCGGCACCGCGCCGTGGAAAAAGTGGTAGGATCCGGCCATGGCCTTCGCTGACGTCTACCGCGGCCGCCGCGTCCTGGTCACCGGGCACACCGGGTTCAAGGGGGCGTGGCTTTCCGAGTGGCTCCTGGGCCTCGGCGCCCAGGTGGAGGGCCTGGCCCTGCCGCCGCCGACCGATCCCGCCCTCTTCGACCAGCTGGGCCTGGCCGGGCGGATGAAGCACCGCCTGGGCGACATCCGGGACCAGGCCCTGGTCGAGGCCGCCGTGAGGGAAGCCGCGCCTGACTTCGTCTTCCATTTGGCCGCGCAGCCGCTGGTCCGCTACTCCTACCAGGAACCGGTGGAGACATACGCCGTGAACGTCCTGGGCACCGCCCACGTCCTCGACGCCGTCCGCAAGGCGGGCCGCCCCTGCACGGTCGTCGCCGTGACGACTGACAAGTGCTACGAGAACCGCGAGTGGGTCCACAGCTACCGGGAAGAGGACCCCATGGGCGGCTGGGACCCTTATAGCTCCTCCAAGGGCGCCGCCGAGCTGGTCATCGCCGCCTACCGCCGCTCCTTCTTCTCCGCGCCCGATTCCCCCGTCCGCCTGGCCTCCGGCCGTGCGGGCAACGTCATCGGGGGAGGGGACTGGGCCGCCGACCGCATCGTCCCCGACTGCGTGAAGGCCCTGGTCGCCGGAAAGACGATCCCCGTCCGCAACCGCCTGGCCACCCGTCCCTGGCAGCACGTCCTGGAGCCGCTGGGCGGTTACCTGTGGCTCGGCGCCTGCCTGGCCAAGCCGGAGCTGGCCCGCCTGCCTCAGCACGTCCGGGAGGGCTTCAACTTCGGCCCCGGCCTCGACTCCAACCGCCCCGTCTCCGAGCTGGTGGAGGAAATCCTCCGCCACTGGCCCGGCCGCTGGGAGGACGGCACCGATCCCGCCGCCCCGCATGAGGCCTCCCTCCTGAATCTGGCCGTCGATAAGGCCCGGCACGTCCTCGACTGGCGGCCCGTCTGGGCCTTTGCCCCCACGGTGGAAAAGACGATCGCCTGGTACCGCCAGGCCCGGGAAGGCAAATTCGACGCCTTGGCCTTCACCCGCGGGCAAATCGCTGCTTACGAGGCGGACGCCCGTTCTCAGGGCTTGGCGTGGGCGGCCACTTCAGGTTAGCTGACTGGCCCATGTCCCGTTCCGCCGCTGAAATCAAGGCCGAGATCCTCCGGCTGACCCGCGAATATTCCGCCCTGGCCCACAAGGCGCAGCGCCCCGGCGTCGAGAACGCCGCGCCGTTCCACCCCGGCCAGACCACCGTCCCCTACGCGGGCCGCGTCTTCGACGAGGACGAGGTGGAGGCCGCCGTCGGCGCGACGCTCGACTTCTGGCTCACTCTGGGGCCGGAAGGCGAGGCCTTCGAGAAGGAGCTGGCGGGCTACCTGGGCGTCAAATACTCCCTTTTGGTCAACTCCGGCTCCTCCGCCAACCTGGTCGCCTTCGCCACCCTGACCAGCCACAAGCTGCCGCCCGCGCGCCGCGTCCGCCCGGGGGACGAGGTCATCACCGTCGCCGCCGGGTTCCCCACCACCGTCGCCCCCATCCTGCAGAACGGCGCCGTCCCCGTCTTCCTGGACAACGACCCCGCCACCGGCAACCTCCGCATCGAGCGGCTGGAGGAGGCCTTCGTCCCCGGCAAGACGAAGGCCGTCATGATCGCCCACACCCTGGGCAACCCCTTCGACCTCGGCGCCGTCCTCGAGTTCTGCCGCAGGCACGACCTCTGGCTGATCGAGGACAACTGCGACGCCCTGGGCTGCACCTATTCGATGCCGATCGAGCGGGCCAAGGCCCTCGGCTTCACGGAGAACTCCCCCGGCATCCCGGCGGACGGCACCCACATCACCCGCTACACCGGCACCTGGGGGGACCTCTCCACCCAGTCCTTCTACCCGCCGCACCACCTGACGATGGGGGAGGGCGGCGCGGTCAGCATCGTCTCCCGCCCGCCGCTGAAGACCTACGCGGAAAGCTTCCGCGATTGGGGCCGCGACTGCTGGTGCCCCAGCGGCAAGGACAATACCTGCCAGAAGCGCTTCGGCTGGCAACTGGGCGAGCTTCCGGAGGGCTACGACCACAAGTACATCTACAGCCATTTCGGCTATAACCTGAAGCCCCTGGATCCGCAGGCCGCCATCGGCCGCCGCCAGCTGAAGAAGCTCCCCGCCTTCGTCGAGGCGCGGAAGCAAAACTGGGAGCGCCTCCGCGCGGGCTTGGCCGATTGCGCCGACGTCTTCGACTTCTCCCTGCCGACCCACGCCACGGGCTGGACGCCGCAGGGCTTCACCTGGGACGCCACCGGCTGCCGGACCGACTGCTCCTGGTTCGGCTTCATGATCCGGATCAAGGCGGGCGCGCCCTTCACCCACACCGATCTGGCCCGCCACCTGGACGAGAAGAAGATCGGCAACCGCATGCTCTTCGGCGGCAACCTGCTGCGGCAGCCCGCCTTCGTCCAGCTGCGGAAGGACCGCCCGGAGGCCTTCCGCGTCGTCGGGGAGATGGCCGGCGCCGACGAGATCATGCGCTCCGCCCTCTTCCTGGGGACCTACCCGGGCCTCTCCGAGGCGATGCTCGACTACGAGATCGAGACCGTCCGCGCCTTCGTCAAAAAGGCGAAGGGGTAGGATGAAGATCCTCCTCACGGGGCTCTCCTCCCTGAGCGGCCTGCGTTTTGCCCAGGCCCTCCGGCGGAAAGGGCACGAGGTGTGGGGAGGTGTGACGCGCGCGAGCCTCGACCAATACGACGGCCTGCGCCGCGCCCGGCTGCAGGAGTGGGACGGGCCGGTCCTGACCCGGCTGCAATTCGGCTCGCCCGGGTTCCTCGCCGCGCTGGAGCGGGAAGGGCCTTTCGACCTCTGCTGCCATCACGGCGCGGAGATCAGTGACTACCGCAACCCGCAGTTCGACTTCCTGGACGCCGCGCGGCGCAACACCGGCGACGCGCTGGCCGCCTGCCAGGCCCTGGCCGCTTCCGGCTGCCGCGCCCTCCTGGCCACCGGCTCCTACTTCGAGGCGGAGGAAGGCGGCACGCCCCGGGACGACCAGCGGGCGATCTACGCCTACGGCCTCTCCAAGACCTTGAGCTGGCACATCCTGCGCCACGCCTCGGAGCGGGCGGGCCTCCTGCCGGCCAAGTTTGTGATGCCGACCCCCTTCGGTGCGCTGGAGGAGCCCCGGCTGGCCGCCTACCTCGTCTCGCGCTGGAAGGCGGGGGAGACGCCCGTTCTGCAGACCCCCTTCTACGTGCGGGACCACCTGCCCATCGACCTGATGGCGGAGGGCTACGCCCAGTTCTGCGAGCGGGTTGCCTTGGCTCCTAGGGAAACCCCCGCCGCGATCTTCCGCCCCTCGGGATTCGTCGAGAGCGTCGGGGCCTTCGCGGAGCGCCTCGCCGATGAATTCGGCCGCCGGGAGGGGAAGGCCTTCAGTGTCGACGCCTCCACCCAGTCCAGCCAGGAGGAGCCGCAGGACCGCCGCAACACGGAGAGCCTGCTGACCTCCGTCTATCCGTGGGATGCCCAGGCTTTCTGGGACGCCTACCACGCGTTCTACTTCCGCCAGGGCTGATTTGCCTTGGCGCATCCTGTGCGCGCCGGTAGCTTCGCTCGCATTCGCGCCTTTTCCGGATGACCGCCCGCAAAACCATCAGCCTCCTCCTGCCCGCCTACAACGAGGCGGCGAATCTCCCCGAGGTCTTCCGCCGCGTGGAGGCCGTGGCCGCCGTCCTGCAGCCCCGGTATGACGTCGAATTCCTCCTCATGGACAATTGCAGCACCGACGGGACCTCCGCCCTCTGCCGGGAAAAGTGCGCGCAGGACGACCGCTACCGCTACCTCCGCTATTCCCGCAACTTCGGCGCGGAGGCCTCCATGCTGGCGGGCCTCGACCACGCCCGCGGAGACGCCGCCGTCTTCGTCTACACCGACCTGCAGGACCCGCCGGAGCTGATCCCGGAAATGGCGGCCAAGTGGGAGGAGGGCAACGAGGTCGTCTACGGCTTGGTCCGCCGCCGCAACGACTACAGCCTCTTCAAGACCGTCGGGGCGAAGATCTACTACGGCCTCCTCCGCCGCCTGGCCGACATCGCCCTGCCGGAGAACGCCACCGATTTCCGTCTGATGGATCGCAAGGTGCTCGACGCCCTGGGCCAGCTGCGGGAGCGGGACCGCTACCTGCGCGGCCTCGTCCATTGGGTCGGCTTCCGGCAGACCGGCATCCCCTACGACCGCAGCCCCCGCGTCCACGGGGAGACCAAGTATCCCATCTGGACCAGCGTCAAGTTCGGCCTCAACGCCGTCTTCTGCTTCTCGTCCAAGCCCCTCCAGATCGCCACCTACCTGGGCTTCTTCTTCACCCTGCTTTCCGTCGCGCTCGGGTTCTTCTACCTGCTGCTCAAGCTGGCTCCGGCCCTCGGCCTGCCGCTGCCCGCCGACATCGCGCCGCCGCTCGGCGTCACCACCATCGTCCTCCTGATCCTCCTCAACCTGGGGCTCAACACCCTCTTCCTGGGCATCGTCGGCCAATACCTGGCCCGCGTCTACAACCAGGGGAAGCAGCGGCCGCTCTACATCGTCGACGAAAAGATCGGCTTCTGACCGGGCCGGGGGTTCTCGGAAGGCCCGGCGTCCCGCCCGCACCTTTTATGAAACCCAACCGCGTCCTCATCGGCACCTGCCTCGTCGCCGCCCTTGGCGGAACCCTCTTCGGCTTCGACACGGCCGTCATCTCCGGCGTGCAGGACGCGCTGCGGGACCTCTTCCATTTGGACGGCTTCCAGCAGGGGATGGTGACGGCGGTCGCCCTCGTCGGCACGGTGCTGGGCGCGCTCATCGCGGCCAAGCCGGGCGACCTCTATGGCCGCCGCGATTCCCTGAAGGTGGCGGGCGTCTTCTACCTGGCCTGCGCCCTCGGCTGCGCCTTGGCGTGGAACCTGGCCTCCCTCGTCTTCTTCCGCTTCCTGGGCGGTGTGGCCGTCGGCGCCTCCTCCGTCCTGGGGCCGCTCTACCTGGCGGAGATCTCCCCCGCGCGGTGGCGCGGGCGGCTGGTCGGCTTCTTCCAGTTCAACGTCGTCTTCGGCATCCTCCTGGCCTTCCTGAGCAATTACCTCGTCGGCCTCGGGGATTTCGGCGCCCACGAATGGCGGTGGAAGCTGGGCGTGCAGGTCGTCCCGGCTTTCCTCTTCTTCGTCCTCCTCTGGCTCATCCCGCGCAGCCCGCGCTGGCTGGTCATGCGGGGGCACGACGCGGAGGCGCTCCACGTCCTGCGCCTCATCGGGGAGGAAGACCCGGAGCGGACGGTCGGGCGGATCCGCCGCTCCGTCCACCGGCAGCAGGGTTTCCAGACGGAGCCCCTTTTCCGTGCCCCGCACTGGAAGCCGGTCTTCCTGGCCGTCCTGGTCGCCTTCTTCAACCAGGCGGGCGGCATCAACGCGATTTTCTATTATCTGAACCCCATCTTCGCCATGGCGGGATTTTCCAAGGTCTCGGGCGACCTCCAGTCGGTCGCCGTCGGGGGGACCAATCTGATATTCACCGTGGTCGGCATGGCCTTGATCGATCGCGTCGGGCGGCGTCCGCTCCTTCTTTGGGGGACTTTGGGCTGCGGCCTTTGCCTGGCGGGAATCGCCGCGGTTTTCAGCGGTCCGGCGCGCCACGACTTGCTCGTTTGGCTCCTCGTCGGCTACATCGCCTGCCACGCCTTCGGGCAGGGGGCCGTGGTCTGGGTCTATATCTCGGAGGTTTTCCCCAACGCCGTCCGGGCCAAGGGCCAGACCCTGGGCGGGACGACCCACTGGGTCATGGCGGCGCTCATTTCCTGGGGATTCCCGGTTTTCGCCAGGCCCGCCGGCACGCCCGGGGCGGGGCTGCCTTTTGCGGTGTTTGCCCTGATGATGATCGTCCAGATCGTCGTGGTCTGGCGTTTCTTCCCGGAGACGAAGGGGACCTCCCTGGAAGAGGTGGAGGAAGTGACGGCCGCCTGAGGCGGTCCTACTTCTTCGCCTCTTTTTGGTAGGCCTTGATGATCGACTTGAGCAGGCCGGGGAAGCGGGCTTCCAGCTCCTCGCAGCGGATGCGGCTGGCCAGCTCCACGCCCTTGCGCTCGCTGAAGATGATGCCCGCCTCCCGCAGGATCTGGTAATGCTGGGAGCAGGTCGACTTGGGCAGGGAAAGCTTGGCCCGGCTCATCGTCTGGACGCAGTTCACCCCGCACTTCTTCTTCTCCTTCAGAAGCTCGGCGACGATGGCGATGCGGACGGGATCGGAGAGGGCATGGAGGAGGCCCGCCACCGTCACGCTTTCCATTCGGGGGTGTTGCAATGGTCTTATGCTTAGGAAGATAATTCAAATGACTTGCGTTATCAATAGTTCTGTTGTTCGTTAAACAAGAACAAGAATACCTATGCCCTCCCTCTACGATCCCCTCCAGCTCGGCGACTTCCGCGTCTCCAACCGCGTTTTTATGGCTCCGCTCACCCGCTGCCGCGCCTCCACGGGCCGGGTGCCCAACGCCCTCATGGCCCAGTATTACGCCCAGCGGGCTTCCGCCGGGCTGATCCTTTCGGAAGCCACCTCGGTCGATCCGATCGGCGTCGGCTATCCGGATACTCCCGGCCTCTGGTCAGCGGAGCAGGTGGAAGGGTGGAAGCTGGTGACCCGCGCCGTCCACGCCGCGGGCGGGGTCATCCTGGCCCAGCTCTGGCACGTGGGCCGCATTTCCGATCCTCTCTACCTGAACGGGGAGCTGCCCGTGGCCCCCAGCGCCGTCCGGCCGGAAGGCCACGTCAGCCTGGTGCGGCCGATCAAGGAATTCGTCACCCCCCGCGCCCTGGGGCGGGAGGAAATCCCCGGCATCGTCGGGGCCTACCGCAAGGCGGCCCAGCACGCCCAGGAAGCCGGGTTCGACGGCGTCGAGCTGCACGGGGCCAACGGCTACCTCCTGGACCAGTTCCTGCAGGACAAGACCAACCGGCGCACGGACGACTACGGCGGCCCGGTCGAAAACCGCGCCCGCCTCATGCTGGAGGCGGTCGACGCCGCCGTCTCCGTCTGGGGGCCGGGCCGCGTCGGCCTGCATCTGGCTCCCCGCCGGGATGCGCATGACATGGGGGATTCCGATCCCGCCGCCACCTTCGGCTACGTCGCCCGGGAAATGGGGAAGCGGAAGATCGCCTTTCTCTGCGCCCGGGAAAAGACCGGCCCGGACAGCTTGGGGCCGCTTTTGAAGAAGGAATTCGGCGGCGCCTACGTGGCCAACGAGGCCTTCAGCCGGGAAGAGGCGGAGAAGATCGTCGCCTCCGGCACGGCGGACGCCGTCGCCTTCGGCAAGCTCTTCATCGCCAATCCCGACCTGCCGCGCCGCTTCCGGGAGAAGACCCCGCTCAACACGCCGAACGCGGACACCTTCTACCAATACAGCCACCCGGAAGAGGGCTACACGGACTACCAGTCCTTGTAATAGCCCCGTTCAGGTCCGCACCTTGACGATGACGGAGAGGCCGGCGCGCAGCCGGTCCTCGTAACCCTTCGTCGACTCGGCGTCGAAGCGGATTTTCACCGGCACGCGCTGGACGATCTTCGTGAAGTTCCCCGTCGAGTTGTCGGCGGGGAGCAGGGCGAATTGGTTGCCGCTGGCCGGGGAAAAGCTGTCCACCACGCCGGTGAAGGTGTGGCCGGGGATGGCGTCGATGGTCATCTTCACCTTCTGGCCCGCGCGCATGTGGGCCAGCTGCGTCTCCTTGAAGTTGGCCACCACCCACAGGTCCGGCTCCACCACGGCCAGGAGCGTCTGCCCGGCCTCGATGTGGAGGCCCACCTCCACGTTCTTCCGGCCCACCCGGCCGGAGGCCGGGGCGCGGACAGTCGTGTAGTCCTTCTGCAGCTGGGCCCAGGTCAGCTGGGCCTGCGCCGTTTCCAAAGTGCTCTTGTCCTGCTCCCATTCCTCCTTGGAGACGGCCTCTCCCTCCAGCAGGGACTTGTCCCGCTCAAAGTTGAGGCGGGCGCGCTCCTCCTCCCCCTTGCGCTGGCGCAGGGTGGCGTCGTATTCGGCGGGGTCGATTTTCACCAGCTCCTGTCCTTCCTGCACCAGCTCGTTGTCGTCCACCTTCACCTCCTGCACCGTGCCGCTGATGCGGGCGGAGACGTAGTGGACGTGGCCGGTCACGTAGGCGTCGTCCGTCTCCTCATGGAGGAAGAGATCGAGGGCCCAGACCAGGACCGCCGCGCCGGCGACCGCCCCCAGGACGATGAGGATCTTCCGGCGGCGCTCCGGCGGCAGCTTCTGCCAGGCGTTTTGTTTCTTGGGAACGGATGTCATATCAATGGACTTCGGCCTCCACGTTTTGGTTCTTGCCGCCCCGGCTCAGGAGGGCGAGCAGGGGAAGGGTGATGATGAAAAGGAATCCGACGGCGTGAAAGATGTCGATGTAGCTGAGCAGCCCCGCCTGGAGGTTCACGGAGCGGTCGATGGCCGCCAAGGCCTGCTGCTGGGCCATGACGGGGTCCCCGGTGTTGGAGTGGAAGAGGGAGAGGCTGGAATTGAGCCGCCCGGCGTAGTCCGGGTTCAGCTCGCTGACGTGGTAGACCAGCTGGGAGCGGTGGACCATCTCCCGCTTGGAAACTAGCGTCGTGATGAAGGCGATGCCGATCGATCCTCCCAGCTGCCGGGTCAGGCTGAAGAAGCCCGCGGCGGCCGGGATGTCATTTTTCGGCAGGGCGCCGAGGGTGGCGATGGAAAGCGGCAGGAACATGAGGACGCTGCCCAAGCCGCGGAAGATGAGCGGCCAGAAGAACTGATCCTCGCCGGTGTCCGGATTCAGGTTGGCCAGGGAGAACATGACCAGGGCGGTCATGAGGCCGCCGATGCCGATGGTGGCGCGGGGGTCGAGCACCTTGGAGAGGCGCGCCGCTATAATCATTCCGGCGGCGGAGGCGATCGCCCCCGGGATGAGCATGACGCCCGTCTTGGTGGCGGTAAAATTGAGGACTCCCTGGGCAAAGATGGGGACGACGAAAAGGGTGCCGTAGAGCCCCATCCCCAACAGGACGGAAAAGAGGCTGCCCGCCGCCAGGGAGCGGTGGCGCAGCACCCGCAGGTCGACCGCCGGGTGAGGGGTGTGGAACTCATGCCACACGAAGAGGAGCAGCGCTGTGACGGAGAAGAACGACATGGAGCGGATAAAGTCGGAGGAGAACCAGTCCTCCTGCTGGCCCTGCTCCAGCACGGCCTGGAGGCAGCCCAGGCCCACGGCCAATAGGCCGATGCCGAGCCAGTCCACGTCGGCCGTATGGGCGGGGTGTTCCGTGTCCACCTCGTCATGCGGCATGAAGGTGGAGATCATCCACACCGCCAGGATGCCGAAGGGGATGTTGATGAAGAAAATCCAGCGCCAGTTCAGGTTGTCCGTCAGGAATCCCCCCAGCGCGGGCCCGATGGCGGGCCCGGCGATGACCCCCATGCCGAAGACGGAGCTGGCCACCGCCTGCTCGGAAGGGGGGAACGTCTCGAAGAGGATCGCCTGCGCCTTGGCCAAAAGGCCGCCGCCGCCCAGGCCTTGGAAGACGCGGGCGATGATGAGGGTGGCCAGGTTCGTCGCCAGGCCGCAGGCCACGGAGGCGATGGTGAAGGCGACGAGGGAGAAGAGGAAATACTGCTTCTTGCCGAAGCGCTGGCCCAGCCAGGCGCTTAAGGGGATGACGATGACGTTGGCCATGGAGTAGCCGGTGGAGACCCAGCCGATCTCCGAAAGAGTGGCCCCCAGGTTTCCCTGCATGTAGGGCATGGCCACGTTGACGATGCTGGTGTCGATAATCTCCAGCATGGCGCCGAAGGAGGCAGAGAGGAGGATGGCCCACTTCAGCCAGCCCCCGGCGGCGGCGCGGCGGGCCAGGGCCCCCGGCAGGCGGTGCTCCGCGATGGCCGCGGCCCCGCTCACGGGCGGACCCCCCGGATGAGGACGTCGATGCGCAGCTTGTCATAAGCCGCCTGGCTGTAGCCGCGCTTGCCGATGCAGGGCTTGATCGTCTCCGCCAGGAGGAGGCCGGAAAAGAGGTCGAGGAAGGCGGCGCAGTCGACGTCCCGGCGGATCTCCCCGCGGGCCTGGCGGCGCTTCACGTAGGCCAGGAAATCGGCCTTGAGGGGGGCGGCGGCCTCCTCGATCACCTGGCGGAGCGTGCCCGGCTGGCGATTGTACTCGGCCAGGAGAGTGCGGATCAGGTCGGCGGAGTTTTTCTGGCTTTTCCGGTAGTGCGCCGCGTAGCGGGAAAGCATCTCCTCCAGCGGCACGTCCTCCGCCTCGGCCCAGTCGATGATCTGCCTCCGCCCTTTCAGAAAGCCCAGGAGCACCGCCTCGAAGAGGGCCTGCTTCGTGCGGAAATGGCGGAAGAGCGTCACCTCGTTCACCTGCGCGCGGCGGGCGATTTCCTGCGTGGTGGCTCCCGTCCAGCCGGCCTGGGCCAGGACTTCCCGGGCGGCCAGGAGGATGCGGGCGCGGGTGTCGCCCTTGGCTTTCGTCGTGGAGGTGCTCATGTAAGTAATCACTTGCATGCTAATCCGCCTTTTCCCCGGACGTCAAGGGGGGGATGGTTTATGTAGCTATGGCTAACTTTGTCTTGACACACTAATTAGCTGCTTTATGTCCGGTGGATGGTTTTCGCGGAAAAGAAAGGGGTGCGTGCCGCCTGGCGCCGTCAGGCCGGCGTCTCCCTGCCGGAGGTTCACGGCACGATCGACGTGCCGCAGGGGCCTTTCGCCTGGCGTAAGCTCTGGGCGTTTTTGGGGCCGGGACTCCTCGTCGCTGTCGGTTACATGGACCCGGGAAACTGGGCTACCGATCTGCAGGGGGGCGCGCAGTTCGGCTATTCCCTCCTGTGCGTCATCATTCTGTCCAACTTCATGGCCATCCTGCTCCAGCACCTCTGCATCAAGCTGGGGGTGGCGACCGGCCGGGACCTGGCCCAGGCTTGCCGGGACCATTATCCCATGCCGGTGGTCTGGTTTCTTTGGATCCTGGCGGAACTGGCCATCGCGGCGTGCGATTTGGCGGAAGTGGTCGGCTCGGCCATCGGCCTTCAGCTTCTCTTCCACATACCCCTTATCTGGGGATGTCTCATCACCACCCTCGACGTGCTGGCCATCCTTTTCCTTCAGAACAAAGGGTTCCGTTACATCGAGGCCCTGGTCGCCGTCCTTATCGCCACCATCGCGGGATGCTTCGCCGTCGAGCTCTTCTTTTCCAAGCCGCATCCGGACCTGATCCTGCGCGGCTGCCTGCCCACGGCGGAGATCCTTCACAATCCGGGGATGCTCTACATCGCCATCGGCATCCTGGGGGCCACGGTCATGCCCCATAACCTCTATCTGCACTCCTCGATCGTGCAGACCCGCGCGTTTGAGAAAACGTCCCGCGGACGCCGGGAGGCCATTTGGTTCCTGACCTTCGACTCGAGCCTGGCGCTCATGTTCGCCCTGCTGGTCAACGCCGCCATCCTCATTCTGGCGGCGGCCGCCTTCCATTGGACCGGGCATCGGGACGTGGCGGAGATCCAGGACGCCTATCAATTGCTCTCGCCCCTGCTCGGCTTCGGCGCGGCCAGCACCGTCTTCGCCGTCGCCCTGCTGGCCTCGGGGCAGAATTCGACCCTTACCGGCACGCTGGCGGGACAGATCGTCATGGAAGGCTTTCTCCACTTCCGC
Source organism: Verrucomicrobium sp. (assembly GCA_028283855.1). NCBI lineage: Bacteria > Pseudomonadati > Verrucomicrobiota > Verrucomicrobiia > Verrucomicrobiales > Verrucomicrobiaceae > Verrucomicrobium > Verrucomicrobium sp. Next base: position 194,380 of record JAPWJX010000001.1, read on the forward strand.
CTGCCGCCCTGGATTCGGCGGCTGGTGACCCGGCTGATCGCCCTTCTGCCCGCGGTGCTCATCATCGGCATCTATGGGGAAGGGGAGGCGGGGAACCTCCTCATCGCCAGCCAGGTGGTCTTAAGCATGCAGCTGGGCTTCGCCGTCTGGCCGCTGCTGCGCTTCACCGGGGATAGGAAGAAGATGGGGGAATTCGCCAACGGGCCGTGGATGGCGGCGCTGGCCTGGACGATCCTGGCGGCGATCCTGGTGTTGAACGGCAAGCTGCTCTTCGACCTTTTTACGGGTCGGAGCTAGGCCTGCCGGGACTGCTTCACGGCGGGGACCATCAGTAGCCGGTGGACGGCGGGCTGCTGCTTGTTTTCCACCCGCTGAAAGCTGACGCCGTAGCGGTGCTCCGGCCCCTGGGGGCCTTTTTCGAGGAGCTGGGAAAGGTCCTGGTGAAAACCGTGCACCTGCTGGGGGGTGAGGCCCGCGGAGCTTAAAGCCCGGTCCAGATCCCCGTAGGAGAAGGCGTGTTTTTCGGCCAGCGCCACTCCGTCCCGGATGAGCGCCTTGCGGTCGTCCAGGTGGCTGGCGTAGGCCACGGCCAGCATGACCTGGTTTTGGTCATGCGCGGCGCCGTCCCCCTTGGTGCGGATCAATTGATTGCGGGCCGCCAGCTCGGCCGCCTGGCGGTCGGCGTGCGCGTCGGTTTCGCCCAGGACCTTGGCGGTGAGGGGGGTGCTGGCGTTGGCCGCCTTTTCCGCGTTGACCAGGGAGGAGGCCAGGATCTGTTCGTCCAATTCCGCCGTGCGGAACCGGAGGGCCCAATCCAGGAGAGCCTGCTCCCGAGGGGAGCGGGGAAAAGGGGCGGACATGGGAGAGTTGTTATCCGTCTTTTAAGCCAGCTGCTGAAGCTGCTGTGTGGCGGCCTGCAGCGTGGCGGCGGGCGGGCGATGCTGGATGACGCTGAGGGAGGCCCGGTCGGTCCGGGTCTTCAGATCCGCCAGAAAAGCGGTGACGGTATCTTCCGGCACGCGGTGGGAGGCCAGGAAATCCTTGAAGGCCTGGGGCGGAAGCTCCAACGCCACGGCGCTGCGGGCGTCCAGTTCCCCGGAGCCGTACCATTCTTGAAGATTGCGGTTTTGTTCGGAAGTGAGCTTCATGACGGCGGGAAAGCAAGTTCAGTGCCGTGAAAAGAGAGCTTGGTAAAAAATAAACCGGCGCTGGCTTGCTTTATGCTTTTACCCCCTCAAACCTATAAAAATCCAGCGAAAGGAACGCATGAAAAAATGGTTATTGTGTGCGGCGTTACTAGGGCTTCTGCCCAGCGCGGGATGGGCATACAGCACGATATATTGGTACATCCCGTCGTTTACGGGATGGTCTCCCTCCTCCAACTCGTTGCCTAGCAATCCTGCTGTCCAGGGCAAGTCGGTCTACATCGGCTCCAGCCAGATTTATTTTAATACCCAAAACAACTCGGGCATGCCGGTCTCTTACTATCAGGCGGACTACGCGCGCTACATTGGGTACGGCTCGGCGGGAGGCGTCGGCATCACCACGTCCGAAGCGCACGGCTCCAGCAACGTCCCCTATGGAACTTGCGTGACGACCAATGTCGATTCGGGCTGGTTCGGTTCCCACGGCTTTCCGGGCTTCGGCAACCGCCAGATCACCAGTAACGGCATGTTGGTCTATACGATGACCACGCTGTATTCTTCCACCTCCGGCTCTTTCAATACGACTTGGGAAACCCATCCCACCGTGGTCCCGGCGGCCTGGGTGGATCTGAACGACTTGACCAAGAATTCGGCCGATGCGCCGCTTCCCCTGGGCAATTTGGCTGTCCAGCCTGCGGAGCACGATAACCTGGCCGTCACCTGGAGACTGCAATGAACGGCGTGCTGAAACTTCTTCTGGCGGGCGTCCTATGTGGGGCGCTTCCCGTGGCATCGATGGCGGCGGGGTACGCCGTCCAAGGGCAGACGATCTATGCGGGAATGTCCAGCGTGGCCAACAACGGCGCCACCGTGAGCCTTTCCAACGGGGGGAGCTACGTCGTGGGCGGCAGCGACATGTATATCGGCTACGGGCCGACGGGTGGGGCGGGAGAATGTACCACGCTCCATGACGGGGTGAGCGTGAACGTCACCTATGCCGGCAGCGGCCGGACTATGAGCGGGGCCGGGCCGGGATGGTTTTCCGCCGCCAATAGCTGCCATTCCCAAAATGACAGCGCGTGGGGAGCCAATAAGATCTACGACTACGCGTACGTGGACGTGTCGACGAATTACGGAGAAGCGGGGGAGCAGGTCGTTACCAATTACGGTCCTTACATCCAGGTTGGAACGGCTCCGGATCCTCAAGAGCAGATGCCTAACGTCAGCGTCCAGACGAGCGCGGCCGGCGGTATCCTGGTTTATGAGAACACTTTGTTGGCCACTTCCTCCACGCCCATGTTGGGGGGCGTCGTCACGGGGGGCGGCTATCTTGGGGTCAACCCCAGCAGTTCTTACGGCGTGGTGCCCGGCCCGTGCGGCATGTTCATCGACTTTGGCGACTGCCCCACCAACCAGGCTCCCCAGCCGATTCCTACCGGCACGCTTTCCCTGTTGAGCGGAGAAGCCAAGAACGGAACCCCCGTTTCCTATCACTGGAGCGTCGAATAATGAAACACGCCGCATTTCTCACCGTCGCCCTCGCCGCCCTGCTCCTGCCGGTGCCGGTTAGGGCTGCTACTTCCTACGTTTTGCAGGGCCAGTCCGTGTACGGTTACTTCTCCGGAGGCTACCTTTTCACCCCATGCAGCTATTCAGCCGGAACGGCCAACTACGGGGCCACGCCCATAACCGGCCAAGTATTGACCACCAACGGACTGATCACGAAGGGGTCGGTGGGAGGGTGGGGAAACTTCGGTGGAGAGGGGCTGGACGTTGGCACCTTCGCCGGGGCGGGCTACTCCTGGGTGGACATCAACGACATCACGGTGCAGCAGGGCGGATCGCCGCCTCAACCGCCCACAGGCAACCTGATCCTGGACAAGAATTCCGGCGGCGCGGGCGGTGTGAACCTGCAGTGGAGCGTCGTCGCGCCGCCGGCTTCCTAGCCGGGACCTATCCTTCCGCCGGGCTGAACTGGGAAACGCTCAGGCGCAGCTCGGAATTTCCTCCCGTGCGGAGGATGTCCTGGCTCGTCGTCTTGCCGTAGGTGGCGCCGCCTTCCACTTTCACGCCGGGCTTTTGCCGCAGGGACATCAGCATGAGCTCCGCCGCGGAGGCGGTGTTTTGGCTCACGCGGACCACCAGGTTTTTCCCCTTCCAGATCCGGTCGGCCTGGGTGGACATCGGCTTCTCGCGGACGCGGCCCACTTCGTCCCGGTATTTCCACACCACGCCGATGGGGCCGGGACCTTCCAGCATGCCCAGGAGGTCGATCGCCGCGTCGGTGTAGCCCCCGCCGCACTCGCGGAGGTCCAGGATCAGCGTCGGCGCCTGGGCGACGGGCGCCAGCAGCGTGCCGCAGGTCCCTGCCGTGCCGCGGTCAAAGTGGGGAACCCGCAGGACCGGCGCGCCCTTTTCCTTTTCGAGGCTCGGCTGCGCTTCCTGGAAGACGATGTCCCGCGGGGAGGCGGTGTAGCTTTGGGTGGCGGTCCGCAACGTCACCTGCCGGGCGTTGCCGATCCGGGCGGCCAGATCGGCCCCCCGGGTGGAGGGCAGATCGACGGCCTGGCCGTCGATGAGAAGGCCGATGACCTCCATGCCGGGCTTGAGGCCCGCCTCTTCCGCGGGAGCCTTGGGGACGACCATCTCCACCTTCAGGCTGCCGCCGGGGCCCCGCTGCTCCGCCCAGCGGACGCCGATGCCGTGTAGGCGGCCGGAGAGGTAGGAGTTCCACTGGCGGCTGTCGCCCGCCGTTTCCCACAGGGCGTATTTGTCCCGCCCTTTAAGCCAGCCGTTGATCAGGGCGCTGAAGAGAATGGAGTCGCTCACGGGCGCCTTGGCTTCGGCGGCCAGCTTGCGGGCGAAGTCGATTTGGCCCTGGCGCAGCCCGCTTTCCCCCGCTTGAAAGGCGGGGAGGGAGGCCTCCTTCACCTCCGGAGAAACGGCCGGGTAATAGTGGCCGATTTCCTCCCAGAAAAGATCCCGCCATTTCGCGGCGTCCAGGGGGCGGTCGGAAAAGAAGTCCTGGTCGAAGAATCGGTTGGTGATTTCCACCGCCAGGCGCGGGTAATCGAGGGGGGCTTCGGCGGCGCGCGCCGGGCGTGCGGCAAGGAGGAGAAGGCAGAGAAGGGCCAGCCCCTTCATCGGACCTGGAAGGTCTCGTGGAACAGCGTTCGTTCCTTCCAGCTCTCGGGCCGCTGGCTCGCCTCGCCGATGGGGGACTTGTAGATCACTTCCACCCGGTAGGAGCCGGGCTCCAGCTTCAGGGAGGAAAGCTCCTTCCATAGGTCGAAGTCTTCCCGCTTGGAATATTCCATCAGCACCTGGCGGTGGACGGGGACGCCGGCCACCGTGCGGACCAGGTCGACGTGGGCGACGCCTTCCGGGTGCAGGTTGCGGCCGATGACGGTGAGGGTGGGCAGGGGCCTGTGCAGGACGGGATGGTCCCCCAGATTCCAGCCGATGCGCGGGCTGGGCAGAACCTCGATGCCGTTCTTGGCCAGGAGCACCCACTTGCCGTTGCGCTTTTCGAAAAGGCGGAAAACGTCGCGGCCCTTCAGGTTCTCCGCCTTCACCGTGACGGAGAAATAATGGGAAAACTTCCAGGAATTATAGTGTTCCAGCGGGGTGCCCAGCGGGTCCTCGCCGTCGGCGGTCAGCAAGTATTCACCCTGCTTCGGCACCTGCACGTTGATGAAGAGCGGGGCGCCGTGTTCCGTCCGGCCGGAGCGGGTCGCGTCGGACGTGTCGAAGTCGATCTGCGCCAAGCCGCCCCCGGGGAAGATGGTGCGGCTGTTGATGAGCGTCCAGTGGGTGTGTCCCCACGGCATGCTGTAAAGGTCGAAGCGGGAGCCCGCAGGGTCGATCGGCCAGACGCTTTCGGCGGTGCCCTGGGGTTCCACCACGCGGTCGACGCAGTAGCCGGTGGAAAGGTCGACCTGCCGGACGACGGTCCAGCGGGAGTCGAGCTGGGACTTGATGAGGGACTTTACTTCTTCCGGGTCGGATCCGCGGGGCGTCCCCAGATTGGGGGCGGAAGCGGGTTTTTCCGCGGCTACGGCCGCGGCACCCAGGAAAAGGAGGAGAAGGGCGGCGCGCTTCATGGCGTGATGCGGGAGATGGGGTTCCAGTCCTCGTCGACGACCACTGCCGCGCGGGTGGAGTCGGGTTTGATCGCCTCCCATTGGGCGCGGGTCAGCGTTTGGCCCTTGCACTTGGCGATAATGACCTCGATCGCGCCGTTGGAGGTGCGCAGCAGCGTCTTGGCGTCGATGAACTTGGAATTCGACGGCAGGTCGGTTTCCGTGAAGAAACGAAGGGCCTCGTCCGGCGCCCAGCGGCCGGGCTGGGGCTGGGTCTTGGCGGGGCGGGGGCGGGTGTTCGGGTGCTGGCTGACCGGTCCCGGCGGTGCGGGCGGCAGGGCTTTGCCCTCCTTGCCGTTCGCCGCCTTGGGAGCGGAAGGTTTGGAAGAGGAGGGCGTCTGGGCGGCAAAGCTCGTGCCGGGCGTGTGGGCCGCGTTGCCCGCCGGCGGCAGGATGGTGCCGCTGGGATTTCCCGTGGCCCGGGTGGGCCGGGGGGGATATTGAATGATGCTGCAGGCGGGAAAGACGGAGTAATCGTAATAGCTGCCCGTTCCGCGCAGCACGGCCAGGATGACCTGCCCGCTGTAGAAGGAGAGCTCCTCCGGTTTCTCCGTGGAAAGGGCGCCGCCGGGAACCTGAAAAGCGCGGCCGGAGGGGAGATCGCCGCCCCGCGCCGCCTGGCGCTTCCACGCCCAGCCGAGTCCGGCCACGAGCGCCAGGACGATGACGGTAGTAATCCAGAAAGGGCCGGAGCCTCGCCGTGAAGAAATCGGTGCCATCCCTGGGGATTGGTTTTAAACAAGAGCCGCTTCCCAAGTCAATGGCGACGCGCGCCGCAGCAAACTTGTCGCCAACGCGCGCGGGATAGGCTATGAGAATACGTAAGAAGCATGTCCGCCGATAAAGAGGCCCTTTCGGTATACGTCGTCCGCCACGGCATCGTTCTCATCGACGCGCTGAAGCGCTGGGTCGATCAAACCCCCAACCTTTCCGCCGCGGAGCTTCTCGTCGCCCGGTCCGCGTTCATCCAGGAGCGGACGTGGTGGGAGCAGTTCGGCAGTGACGCGGGCATGCCCCGCCACTGGCCCTCCGGCGCTCCTTCCTCCCTGCCGGAAGAAACCTTCAACGGCCCCGGCCGCCTGCTGCTCAAGAGCCATCCCGCCGTCCTCCTCCAATGGAAGCCCTTTCCCATCCTCGGCGTCATCGATCCTTTCAATGAAGGAGCCCTGCGCGCCTGGTGCCAGAAACACCTGCCGCAGACGCCGGGCGTCCAGCTGGAGGTCCGCACCGTTTCCCCCCACTTCATCGACGCCTGCCGCGCCCATCTCCAGGGCCTGCCGGACCCGGACAAGGGCCCGGTGCCGCCCCCGCTGCCGCGGCCGAGCAGAGTCGACGTCGCCGCCTGGGCCGCCCTGTGCGAGATGAATCCCGAAGGCGTCTCCACCTGGCAGGACCTGGCGGGCACCATCGCGGAGTCCTTCCTCATGGACACCCTGCCGCCGGACTTCCTGGTCTCTGCCGTCCCCATCGAAGGGATCGAGGAAGCCATGGTCGTCCAGCGCTCCGACACCGTGGCGTGGCTCGTCACCGCCCACGCGCACGACCGCCGCATCGTCGACAGCGCGCTTCAGCACCTCGGCATGCGGGTCATCCCCTTTGCCATCCCCCCGGAGGACTTCCGGCGGCTGAAGGAAACCTTCGTCCCGCAAATCGTCGTCGAGAGCGACGTGCGGGCCACCAGCGCCTGGGACATCGACCCGCAGCTCGATCCCGACCTGGCCGGCATCGAGCTTTACCGCAAGCTGATGGGCGCCGCCGTCCGCGCCGGCGCGTCCGACATCCACCTGGATCCTAAGGAGCGGCGCGTCCGCGTCCGCTTCCGCATCCACGGTGAATTGACGGAGCAGGCCCCGCTAAACCTCCACCTCCACCAGATCCTCCTGCGCCGCCTGAAGATGCAGGCCGGCATGCGCCACGACGTCAAGGGCGCCATCCAGGACGGTTCCGGCGAGTTCGAGACCGACGAAGGGGAGGTGACCGAGCAGCGCTACTCCATCGCCGTCGTCAAGGGCGGCGCGGAAGCCGTCGTCATCCGCCTCCTTTCCCGCAAGCTGCCGAAGCTGGAAGACGTCCACCTGGACGCCGCCAGCCGCCGCGCGATCGACTGGTTCCTGGAGGGCGACGGCGGCATGTTCGTCATCACCGGCCCCACCGGCAGCGGCAAGACGACGACCCTCTACGCCTGCCTTTCCAAGGTCGACGTGCCCGAGCTGAAGATCATCACCGTGGAGCACCCGGTGGAAAAGCACCTGCCCGGCGCCGTCCAGATCGACGTGCGGGAGGACGGCGAAATCACCTTCAAGGCGGCCCTCAAGGCCGTCGTCCGCCAGGACCCGGTACATCCTCATGATCGGTGAAATCCGGGACGACGAAAGCGCCGCCATCGCCATCAACGCGGCCCTCACCGGCCACAGCGTCTTCTCCACCATCCACGCCATCGACCCCGTCGGCGTCCTGGAGCGGCTTTGCCAGAGCTTCAACGTCGACCGCATGACGGCCGCCCAGGCCCTGAAGCTCGTCCTCTCCCAACGCCTCGTCCGCCGCCTCTGCCCCCTCTGCAAGGAAGTCACCCCGGCCAAGGCGGAAGACCTCCGCTTCTTCCCGGAGACCGACATCGCCAACCCCGTCTCCGCCCGCCGCGTCGGCTGCCCCGCCTGCCGCCACACCGGCTACGCGGGCCGCGTCGCCATCGCGGAAGTCCTCATGTTCGATCCCGTCATGGTCGCCCTGGTGGAAAACCGGGAACCGGCCAGCGTCCTGCGCGCCCGGAATCGGGAACGCGGCTTCATGCCCCTGGGCCAGCAGGCCAGCATCCTGGCCCAAACCGGCGAAATCACCTTCGCCGAGGCCAAGCTCCTCCTCCCCACGGCCCAAATTTGACCGTTGCTACTTTTTACGCATGAGACTATAAGAACGCCGTGGGGCGTCTTCTAGCTCTAACGGTCGTTTTTTGTCTGGTCTCCCTTTCCCTGGGGGTGGCGCAGGAATTTCCCCCCGCGGCGGAAATCGCCGGGCCGCCCCCCACGGAAAAGCTGATCCGCAGCATTCGCCTCTTCGACGGCCTCAACTTCCCGCCCGAGGCCGACGGCACCCTCCAGGACGCCCAGCACACCGCCGGCCAAGTCGTCGTCTACCCGCGCGTGGAGGAGGGGATCACCCTCCCGGAAGTCTTCCGCCCCCGGCGGGACGAGCTGGAGCGCCGCCTCCAGCCCTTCCTCAACAAGCCGATCAACCCCAACGCCGCCCGGCGCCTGGCCCGCCTCATCCAGGAAAGCATGGAAAGCGCCTTCCAATGCCCCGTCCGCGTCACCGTCCGCACCCAGAACGGCGTGGCGGACTGCCTCGTCACCCGCTTCAACGACAAGCTGAAGACCGCGGACTACTCCGTCATCGAGGTCGGCCCCCAGGTCGAAGACCTTTCCTTCTCCACCTCCTCCGTCGCCCCGCTGCCCTCGCGCGGGCGCGGGGAAATCGTCGTCGCCCAGCCGATCTTCGACGGCGGCCCCAACGGCACCCCGCACGAAAAGGTCACCGCCCTTCAAGTCGCCCTCCTTCAGGTCATGGACGACCTCCATAACCTGCAAAAGGTGAGCGACACCGTGCCGGAAAAGATGAAAGACCCCCGCCTCATCGCCACCTACCGGGAAGACCGCAAAATGATCAACGCCACCCTGGGCCTCGTGCGCGGCCGCCTGGAACGCCTGGACGAAGACTTCCTCCCCGGCCACCGCCACCTCCCGGAGGCCGACATCGGCATGCGCGGCGCCCGCGTCGAAAGAATCGTCATCACCGACCGCCCCTGGTGGGACCCGCCGCGCGTCGGCAAAGGGCCCATCGACGTCGACGTGCAGGGGCCGGTCAGCGTCGTCACCGTCAAAGAACTCTTCAGCCCCATGCTGGACACCTGGTATGACGCCCAGCGCTTCCGCGCCCCCCTGGACGTCCTGGCGGGCATCTACGCCCGCTCCGTCGGAAAGACCCCCAGCCACTTCATCGCCATCATCCCCCAGCAGGATCTGCGGAAGGGGCAGCTCCTCATCAACATCGTCCCCGCCGAGGAAGCCTGGATGGACGCCTCTCCTCGCTAACGGCTAACTCTCCAGCGGGCGGATGTCGTCCGCCTCCGCCATCGTGCGCAGGTGGCCCAGCGCGGAAAGATAGGCCTTTTGCCGCCGGGCGCCCATACGGGCGCGGCGATGCCGGGCCGGCTCCCCCTCCAGGCCGAATTCCTCCTCCAGCACCTGCCGCTCCTTTTGCGTCAAAAGCCCCAGCGCGTGGTGGATCCAGGTAAACTCCTCGTGGCGGCAGGCCGTCTCCGCGATGTCCGGAGCGGGGTCCGCCGGGCTGGCGTAACTCTGGCGCGGCGCCGCGTACTCCTCCGTGAATTCCTCCTGGATAATGGCGAAACTCATCCCCCCGACGACCGCCGCCACATGCCGCGCCATACCGCCGGCCACCAACTTCTCCACCGTCTCGGCGGCATTGCGGCTTTCCTTGCCCGCCTTGCGCCGCGCCTCGTGCGCCCAAGCCGGGATCCGGATCGGCTGCGGAATGTCGAAGCGGAACTTCCCGATCATATTGTAAACCTGCGGCACGCAGTAATCGGTGAAGCGGACACCCCGCGCGGGATCATACTTGGCCAGCGCCCGCATCACGCCATACCAGCCGTGCTGGATGCCGTCCTCCAGGAAGAGGCTTTTCGATCCCAGGAAATACTCCGCCACCTTGCGCCGCGCGGGCAGAGTCAGCCGCGCCAGCCACTCCAGCGCCTCGGCGGAACCTTGCCGTGCCGCTTCCACCCGGGGCGCTTCCTCCTCCACCAGCCCGTGGTAGCGGGCGCGCTGTTCGGCCGAAAAAGGCAGGGCGTGAGCCATGCTTTGGAAGCAGCTTCGTGCATGCCAAGTCCCGTGGCCTAAGTAATCTCCCTACAATAGAAATATATTTTCCGTAAAAAAATGCTTCGCAAATGCGAAATGAAGTGACATAAGAGTCCGTCTCTATGTTTCGGCGGCATTGGAGTTTATTTTTCTTAGTCCTGGTCCTTGTGACCAGTGGAACCTTTGCCTCTGCGCAATCCCGCTCCACAGCGCAAACAGGGCGCGCCAACGCCAACTCCCGGAACACCAATTCCAACGCGAACGGCGATGCCGACGCGCCCACGCAGATCCTCAGCGTGCAGCCCAACCCGGCCAGCCCGAATTTGGCACCCGCCGCCCTGACCCCCACGCCGCCGGTCAGCACCGTCACCGTGCCCAGCGGGCAAACCGGCGCCACCCGCGGCCTGGTCCCGGCCGACGTGCCGATGGTTGACAGCCCCACGCTTGGCGACCAAATGGCCCCCGCGCCGCAGCCGTCTCCTTCCAGCGCCCCGGCCCCCGTTCCCGGGGAGGGAGGCGTCCTCCGCCTGCGCCTGGCCCTGCATGAGCTGATCCTCCTCCAGCAGGCGGCCCATGAGGCGGGCGGCGACATCCGCATTTCCATCGACCCCGTCGGCATCACCACGGAAGACCTCATCGTCCCGCTGGCGCGCGATCCCGAGTTCCTGGTGAAGAGAGAAGGAGACGTCATCATCGTCAGCACCCGCAGTCCGGACGCCGTGGCCATGCAGATGCGCCAGGAAGTCCAGAAGCTGGAAGACCGCCGCCGCGCCTTGCTGCAGGACATCTCCGTCCTGGAGCGCCTTTCCAACTCCAAGACGCCGCTGCCCTCCCAATCCCAATAGCCGCGCATGATCCGCTTCCGCTTCTCCCTCTGTCTTTTGTGCGCGGGGGTGCTGTCGGCGGCTCCGGCCAGCTGGGGGCAAACCGCCCCGGCCTATCCGCAAACCGACCAATACGCCGCCCTGCCCACGGCCTCCAACATCACGACGACTCCCGGCCAGGCCAATCCGAATGGCATGCCCACTCCCAGTCCGGCGTTGACCACCGTTCCTCAAACCTCCTTGTTCCCTTCCGTCACGGACTACGGCAATCCCGAAGGACCGCAGACCAGCAGCATCCTAAACGAGGAGCGGGATGCGCAAAACCGTGGTCTCAAGGAAATCATGCGGCCTCCCGTGCCGGTCGTGTTCACCCCCTATTCCAGTCAGAATCCATACGCCAACGAGAATCCCTACCCCAATCAGGTTGTGGGCGATGGAGCGGCAAGCGCCTCCGCAACGGCGGCTACCTCCGGGAATCTTCGCGCGACGGGCACGGCCGCGGCGGCCAATGCGAGCCAAGTCGGCCTGCCCACCGTCGATTTGAACGCCTCCCAGCGCTCCGCCCAGGTTCCGGTCATTGCGGGGCCTAACGGATTGGGGCAGCTTCCGTCTGGCGCCATCACAACTTACGGGCCTGGCAGCCAGGCTCCTGTTTATGGTCAAAACCCCTACGCCGGACAGGGGGTTGTTCGTGGTGCCGGAGGGCTTCCGGGAATTACCTCGCAGAACGGCGTGGGCATGCCTGCCTCCTACGGAGGGGCAACACCTCCTGGGACGGCTCAACTTTCCCAGGGCTTTTCTGGCAACGGCGTGAATAGTGGCGGAAGCATCCCGGCCGATTACAATGCCGCCCTTGCCGCGGCGCTCCAGGCCCTACGCAACACCGGAGCAGCGGGCGGAAGCCGCTCGGCAGCTGACCGAGCCCCCGCTTCCGGCTGGCAGGCCCTCCCCCCCGCTGGAGCCTCGGCCGCTCTGAAGAATGTCGCCAAAGAGTCCATTGTCCCTCCCTTTACCATTTCGGCCGCTTCCCGTTCTTTGGACCTGAGCCGCATTTGGTGGTCTCCGGAGCTGCTTTCCATTCGCATCGGCCGGCCGGCCGGGGGAGGGGAAGGAGTGGTGGTTCCTTGGCGGCGTTCTCCCGCCGGATTTCCTGCCGCGATTTTGATCGCTCGCCTTCCCACCATCGAAAACCGGCAAATCATCATTAAACAGGCTGTTTCCATGATGTGGGTCGATAACAGCTGGATTGCGGAAGGTTCCTCGATGGCTGTGGTCCTGCGGGAGAAAAACGGGGACATGAAGACTCTCATCACTCCAGCCGATGGGCAGGGAATGTGGCGAATCCGCCTTACTAAAGGAGATACCGTGGAAGTGTGGCGGTGGATCGGGACCGCCTTGAACGGTTGCCGTGCTCCTTTGGCGGAAGAGCTGAACAATGAAGAACTTCGGCAGCTTCTCATCAATTCCGGCGAGGTGGTGTGGCGGATTTCCCCCGCACCGGGAACTTCCAAAACATAATTTTTCCCCCAACTTGGCGTTGTTTAAGCTTATCCTCCTGTAGAGTATTGGAACCAATGCCACCTCTTTTCCCCGAGCAGCAAAACCGCCTTGAAAAGTTTATTAACGGCTCTAAATAAATAAGTAATTTGGCAGTCTTTAAGCGCTTTTTTTGGCAATCCCCCAAAACCCAACACCAACACCATATGATGAAGTTATTGAATGTTCGCTTTCTTAATCGGGTCGTTTTCTATCTGACCCTTTCCCTGGTGGTTCTGTCTTTGACGGACTCCGTCATGGCCCAGGGCGCCGGTCAGCTGAATGTCACCGATGCGCTGGAGAGCACCACTGCTAACTACTGGTTCGCCAACCTCTTCAAGGCGATTCAGAACTTCGCGGGTATCCTCCTGGTTATCGGCGTGGTTATCGCCGGCCTGCTGTGGATGGCCAACAAGCCTCAATTTGCCATCGGCGTGCTGATCGGTTCCGCGGTCGTCTTCGGCGGCCCCTACCTGGTCGGTCTCATCAACGGCGGTCTCGGCAGCGGCGTCACTGGCGGCGTCGGCTACTAAGTCCTCTGGTTTTCTGCTCGGAATCCTTCCGCGTCGCCCGGTTGCGGGCGCCGCGGAAGGTTTGCGGAAAACCCTTCTGAATTCTCTCCCCCCCCCCATTATGCGTTTTCCTCTTTCGGCCATGATGTGCCTCACGCTCTTTGGGGGGCTTTTATTTGCGCCTCTTTCCAGGGCGCAAGCGCAGTCCGATACCAATTTCACCACTAGCCAGACGGCTGAGGTGGTGGGTTCTTTTGCGGCGGGAGGTAATCCGACCCCCCTCCAAGGGACAGAAGCGACCGGGGTTCAAAAGAATCAGTTTTTTAACCTCCTCGCCTCCCTTCACAATTTCGGCATCGTCCTGATGGCGATCGGCATCGTTGTTGCAGGCCTGTTTTGGATGGGCGGCCGGCCTCAGTTTGCCATCGCCACACTAGTAGGTTCCGTTGTTCTCTTCGGGGCCCCTGCGTTTGTCGGTTTGATCAGCAATGCAGTTCCGGATGGATACGGCGGGGTAGGCACGGCCGGAGTAGACGTGCCCTCTTACATTACGGATACGTCTTCCATTGAATACGTTGTGGCCTACGTCATCATCCGCATCCAAAACACCGTTCAAGGGCTTTCCGTTATCCTTTGCGCCCTTTACGGCACTCTTTTGGGTATCGATGCTCTTTTAGGCGGTCTCGATTCGGCCCGTCTTAATTCCTTCATCATTGGCGTTATCGTCGTGATGAGTTCACCTTTTCTTGTGCAGGTCTTCAGTTCCGTCTTTAATGGGTGAGGTAAAGGAGTCGCTCCTTATCTCTTCATGATCGAAGAAGGCGAAAAACTGCGCAGGACCACTTCCAGCATCATCACTGAGGACAAGGGTGAATTTCTTGGCCTTCCTGGTGGTTCCATCTTCGCCGTCCTCGGTTCCTTCGCCGTGATCCAGGCGATGACGAAGAACTTCTTCCTGGCCCTTATCTTCGCCGGCGTCCTCTATTTCATCATGCGCTCCTGGCTGCGCGGGAAGCCTTCCCACTACATCTTCTACTGGATCTGGGAACGCCGCGCGCCAAAGCTCTACCGCCACCGCGGGGACGGCCCCCGCTTCCGCCAATGGTAGGCATGAAGAACGGATTCCGCTGGCCGAAGTTCGGCATGGTGCCCGCCGCCCGCTTTATCGATCCCGTCCAGCTGGCCAGCCCGCTGGACGTGGTGGGGACCGCCCTCCTCGACGCCTACGGCGGCGTGCACGAGATGTATGAGCTGCAGGCGCCGACGACCGACGTCTTCAGCCCCTCCCGGCTGAACGACCTGCAGGACTCCCTTTCCACACTGGTCACCCGCCTTCCCGAGGGGATCGACGAGATCGAGTTCACCTTCACCACGAATGGGGATTACACCCCCGTCATCCGCAACCATGCCGCGTTGCGGCACGAGAATCCCGTCCTCGACGAACTGCGCCGCACCCGCGCGGGGCGCCTTCAGGAAGAGGTGCGGAAGGGGAAGCTGGTCGCCTGCGCCACGCACATCACCGTCGGCTCGGTGGCGATGGCCCGCCAGGGGGTCAAGGACCTGCGCCGCCCGGTCGACGAGGCGGAGTTCCGCGTCGTCTCCAACCGCCTGCGCTTGGCGGAGGAAAGCCTGCGCGCCGTCACCGACCGTTCCGGCATGGTCCTCAACAAGCTGGAAAGCCCGGCGATGGCCGAATATTTCTACCGCCTCCTCAACCCGGAGCAGGCCGTCGACATGGGCATCCCGCCGCGCTTCGACGCGGAGCGCACCCCGTGGATCGACGCCTGGCTCTGCCAGCCCATCGACACCGCTCCCATGGGGCCGGAAGGCCCCCTCCAGGGCATGATCCGCTGGGGGGACTACTACCACGCCGTCATCAGCATGTCGGGCAAGCCGCTGGAGACCCAGCCGCGGATCATGGACGTCGTCACCGCCGCGCTGCCTTTCCGCCAGTGCCGGGCCACCTTCCGCGTTCGCCGGCTGGACCAGCTCCAGGAAAAGGATCTCCTGGTCAAAGCCCGCGACAAGGCCGACCAGATCCGCACCATGCCGCTCAACTTCCTGGACCGGGCCATGAACCCCTACGGGAAGGACCGGGACAGCGGCGCCAACAACGTCGAGGCCAACGAGCAGATCCGCGAGGCCAACGAGCTAATCGCCAAGATCCGCACCGGCGAAGAGATCCTGGTGCAGACCCAGCTTATTTTCCATCTCTGGCACCGCGATCCGCAGGAGCTTCAGCAGCGCTGTTCCACCCTCCAGGTCCGCATGGCGGAAGTCGGCAACGCGCGCGGCTACCACGAGAAGGACGGCATCCTCCCCATCCTCTTCGGCAGCCTGCCGGCGGCCGGCGGCCCCATGCTGGAGCCGAAGAAGATCTCCAGCCGCATGGCGGCCGACATGATCCCTCTCAACCGCGGCTTCGAGACGCAGGACCGCCCCGTGGCCATGTTCGCCAACGCCACCGGCGGCATCGTCCCCATCAACCTCTTCGACACCAGCCGCGTCACCGCGCCGATGGCCTTCGTCTCCGGCAAGAGCGGCTCGGGAAAATCGGTCACCGTCAACCACCTCATCGCCAGCCACGCCCTGGCGGACACGCGCGTCATCATCCTGGACGTCGGCGGCAGCTACGATTCCCTGGCCGAGATCCTGGGGGCGAAGGTTTTCCGCCTCGATCCCCAGCGCCCGGCCTGCCTCAATATCTTCCAGGTCCTCGGCCAGAGCGGGGACAGCATCAGCGCCGCCGTCTCCGAGCCGAAGTCGGCCCTCCGCTCCCGCTTCGTCAACGCGCTGGAGGCTCTTTGCACCCGGCCGGAGGACCCCAACGGCTGCCTGCCCAGCGAGCTGCGCACCGTCGTCGACGTCGGCGTCGCCCAGACCTTCGCCTGGGGCGCGGAGCGCCGGAAGCCCTACATCACCCTGAGCGACTTCACCGAGCGCGTCTCCAAATTCGCCGAAGGGAAAAAGATCGCCGAGCGCATCCGCCCCTTCCTCAAGAACGAGCTATGGGGCCAGTGGTTCGACGGGCCGACGGAATGGAACGTCGATTCGAAGGCCTTCATCGTCGACCTGCGCGGCATCAAGAAGCAAAAGCAGCTGGCCGACGCCCTCATTCCCCTCATCGTCAGCCTGATCGACGACCTCTGCGTCCGGGACAAGGACGTGCCGAAGATTCTCGTCTTCGAGGAAATGTGGGAGCACGTCGGCAATCCGAAGGTCATGGACATGGTCATCGATTCCTTCAAGACCTTCCGGAAGCTCGGCGCGGCCGTCATCGGCGTCTCCCAGGCCATGGGCGACCTCTTGGAAAACGCCCGCATGGCCAAGGCCGTCGTCCAGAACGCCCAGACCTGGTTCCTCCTGGACCAGGGCGACGGAGACAACCGCAAGATCGTGGCAGAGCAGCTGAAGCTCACCCTGGGCGAGCAGGAAGTCCTCCGCACCCTGAGTTCCTCCCGCCGCATCACCGACGACGGCAAGCCGGAGATGTTCCGGGAAATGCTCTTCGTCCGCGGCTCCGGGGAACAGCGGGAAAGCGGACGCCTGCGCACCTCCTTGATGCCGGAAGACCTGTGGCTGCACACCACCACCGGCCGGGAAATGGCCCTGCGGGAGCACGCCATGAAAGCCGCCGGCGGGGACCGCTGGCTGGCGGTCAAGGGCCTGGCTCTCAAGTATCCCCTGGGTCTCGATCCGCGAGAGGCGGGGCAGGCCATTGAGGGAGAGGCGTCGCCGTCCGAGGGGGCATGAGCAGCGGCGCGCGCGTCCTTGCCATTTTCTTTGCCTGGATTTTCCTGGCGGCGCCCTTGCGCGCCTTCACGAACGACCAGGTCACCCTCCTGGACGTCGATCCGCAGGTCACCCAGCCGCTGGGCTTCGACCGGGCCAGCAAATATCTTTTGAGTTCCGCCAAGGTCGGCCAGCAGCTTTCTCCCTCCATGGCCTTGAGCATCGTGGCGGAACTCATGGTCCTTCCGGAATTTCAGGGTGGCATCGGCTTGGCTCTTTGGGAAGGGGACTACCGTCTGGCTCGCACCATGCGGCAGATTCTCCTTAGCTTGAACATGAGCCAGCAGGCGACGGAAACTCTCCTGGCGAAAATGGCCTCCTCCGGCGGCCGTCTCAATCCTGACGTGGCCCAAATCATGCAGACCGCGGCCACCCAGGAAGTTTGCCGCAAGAGCCTTTATGACTACATGGTCCAGACGCCGGAAAACTATCCTGTCATCGTCGCTGGCTTGAGCCGGTTCTGGAGCCAGCCCCAGTTGCGGATCACGCGCTTGCTACGCGAGCGCTTCCAGCAATTCCTTTCCGGATCGGAATGGGACCAGGTGCTGGCGGGAGATCCCACCGCCCGCTGGAAGCTCAATGAGTTGGTCGAGCCGGAACTCCTCCGCCCGAATATTTTCACCGACATCCTGCGAGCCAACGCCCAGGAAAGTCTCCAGAGCCCTTATTTCCTGTTCTGGTCTCGATGGACCGCCCAGGTGGCCTCTGAGCAGCCTCTTCTCCAGGAGATGATAAACCGGCTTCAGCAATCGACGACGGTGTACGACGGTTTGCAGGCCTGTTTGGCCAAGTCGCTGAGCACCACGGGCGACATTTTGATGCGGCAATACCTGCGTGCCAGCCAGATTCCTCAAAGCCGCTACCAGCGCATCTTCCAGCTGCTTTCGGGTCAGACAGGGCATTCGGTTGAGATGGATAGTACTCCCCGCAGCCGGATGATCGGAACTTGGGCAAGTCAGGTTTCCAGTGACAAGGTTTGGTGCAATTACCTTCTGTGGCATTTAACCCGGCCTGCTTCCAGCCTGGCCCGCGTTACCTTGCATTCGATCGGTGAACAACTTTCGGGCATGCAGGACCTTGCTCAGATCGCATATAACTCGATTGAAGACCAAAACCAGCCGCATCCCGATTGGATCTCCCAGGTCGTACGTGATCCGCGGGAATTTCAACGATTGAAAGCGGCAGGACGCCTCACTGCCTCCGATTGGCTTTCTTTTGGCAGCGGCATGGCCCGTGTGCTGGAGCAGGATCCGGATGCCGCCCGCTGGCTTTTGAGCGACGCTCCGCGCAGCAGCCTTTTCTTTTCCAAAGCGATGGCCGCCGCCATGCAATCCTCCAGCCAGATGGTGATGGCGTGGAGCGGCACCATGCTGCATGGCGACGCCATGGTACAGCAGCGCTTCCTGCGTTTCGCCATTCAGAACGGTGCCATTCGCACGGCGGAGGAGGGGCAGCAATGGCTCAATTTTATCCAGGCGCATGCTACGGAGACGGTCAACCCGCAGGTGGGGAAATTTAAACAGATTTGGGGGAGCTGGGTTCAAACGGGAGAGGGACAATCGGCCGTCCTCATGCACCTGGAATTGGAAATCTGGGGGGTTAATCAAAGTGTGCGGCAGCTCCTCACCAACGGATGGTCGGAGAATGTGGACACCTACCTAACCTGGCGGCACATGGCCACATTCCTCCCTCCGGACAAAGGTGGCATTCTCGCACGGGATAGCATTGTCCTATTGCGGCAAGGAAACTTCATCCAGGCTTGTCTTAGCGGGGCCCAACACGGCAACTTGGCCATCGGAGATGCCATGGTCCCCATCTGGCGCGCCATGTTCCTGCGGCCGGAAAGCGAGCTGGTTTCCGCTTTCCAGCAGGAGCTGACTCGCGGCGCGCTCTTGGGCAATCCCTATTCCGCCGGCGCCCTGGCCCTGGCCGATGCGATCGAGAAGGTCCCCGGCCCCGTCGACCAGAGCATCGCCCGGGTCAATCTCAGCGGCTATTCCCCCGGGGAGGCGGGCCGCGCCAAGCTTATCCGCAGCCTGCTCCAGGCGGGATCGGAGGTGCGCCCCCTGGTCGTCGACATGATGCGGAACAAGGAAATTTGGAACACGTGGCGCAACTCCCTCTTCTCCGCCATCCTCTATGCCGGAAAGGGGACCGCCGCGGCCGACCTGGTCGCCCGGAGCGAAGCATTGCAGAAAATTTGGGCCGACGAGCTCGAAAAGGTGTTTGCCTCCGACCTCAATACCGTCTCTTATATCATGAGTGGCCTTGCCAAGCAGAGCGCCGGGAATGACGGTTCCGCCGATCGCCTAGCAGCTTGGCGTAAGGAACTTATGAACGCCGACGCCGCCAATCAGGTCTTTTTCGAGCAGATGATCGCCGATCCTTCCGGCGGCTATCGCGACCAGTTCGATTCCCTTTGCGCCAAATACCTTTCCCAGTAGCTCCATAACCGCATTCCTTGAATCCCCCCACATGGACCAGAAGAAACGCCTGATAGTCTCCCTCGGTTTGCTCCTTGCCTTGGCTGGGTGTTCCAGCGCG
Organism: Verrucomicrobium sp.; assembly: GCA_028283855.1. Classification (NCBI taxonomy): domain Bacteria; kingdom Pseudomonadati; phylum Verrucomicrobiota; class Verrucomicrobiia; order Verrucomicrobiales; family Verrucomicrobiaceae; genus Verrucomicrobium; species Verrucomicrobium sp. Next base: position 213,752 of record JAPWJX010000001.1, read on the forward strand.
CCTTATGCCTCGCGGCAAAGCACCACCAGCCAAATCACCGACGCGGGCGTCGAATACGGCGGGCCTTTGGCGCTGGGCGCGGCGGGCTTTTTTGCCGGACGGGCCATGGGCCATTCCGATACGGCGGGCGCCCTGGGCGCCTTGGCAGGCGCGGCGGCGGGCATCGGCTTCGACGTCTTTGCCAACGCCAAACGGAAAGAGGCCTACCGCGTGGGCATGGAAGACGGTGCCAATATGGCCCGTGCCGAGCAGGCGATCGACCAGTGGAAGCGGGAGGCTGTCTATAACGCGCCGCGCTCCCAGGTTTCCGCCCTCCAACCGGTTTACCGCCCCGTATACGTCCACAGCCGCAGCATCAACGGGGTGACCTATCCCGGCGGCTATCAGGAAGTGCCGGTTTATCCCTGATTCCTTTGGGAAAACGAAAAAGGGGAAGCCCTCAAGGCTTCCCCTTTTTCGTGCCCGAAAATATTAGGCCGCGTCGAAATATTGTTCGCCTTGGGCCCGGCTGCGGCGGCGGCGCAGCGCCTCCTCTTCCTCCAGATCCTCGATTTCCCGGCGGACCTCCGTGGAACGGCGTACCGAGCCCAGGATGTTTTCCTGGCCCGCGCTTTGGTGGGGAGGATGGGTTAAAAAGGAAACCGTAACGGCGGAGGCCGGAGCCCGCTTTTCCTCATGCAAGCGCTCGGCTTCGACTTTCGCATCGGAAATTTCCCGGCGAACTTCCAAAAGATTGTACCGCTCCAGATTCACCGCCGCCTGCGTCGTGTGGCCGGTAGTGGGGGAAAGGCGGGCGGACCGTTCCTGCTGTACGGCTTCCGCCAACTGTTGAAAAGCGGGATTGGTGTGCGCCACGTTCGGAGAGAGAAGTTCCAAGCGTTGAAGCTGATCTTCGGCCCGATCGTCCATCAGTTCGCCGATTTTACGGAGTTTCGTCAGCTCGTTCAGCTGGGTGGGATCGAGAGGCTTGCCTTGAGTGCCGTGGGGGAGGGGTTTCATGGAGAAGGTCTCTAATGGATAATTCGGCTATTCGCCGAACGAAGAGGCCTTTCCTTAAGATCCATTAAGAAAGAATCCGCTCCTTGGCCTTCTGGAATTCCTCGGCGCTTAGAAGGCCCTTTTCGTAAAGGGCTCCCAGCTTCGCCAATTTTTCCACATCGTCTTGGCTGGGAGTGGAAAGGGATTCCGAAGGGGGCGGAGCCGGAGCCGAAGGCACCGTGATGTAAATGGGCTGCGGCGCGGGAGCTGGAGAGGGGGCGGTGCGCGCTTCCGCGAAGACGGGATTGGGAGCCGCCGCGGCGGCCGCTTCCGGTGACAGGAGGACCGTGCCTGCCTTCGTGATCGGGGCGCTCCACTTGAGGGCCACGAAGTAGCCGATGATTGTCCATCCCCCCAAAAAATTGAGAATGAGCACGGGCCATTTCTTCGGGTGATTGCCCATCCAGGCGCGGATGGTGGGGAAGAAATAGACGGCGCAAAGCAGGAGAATCCCCACCAGCATGCCGCCGCCCGCAGCCGTCGGCGGCGGATGGGTGACGACGGGCGAGTGCGGAATGGGAATGGCGGCGACGGAGTGAGCCGGAGCCGCCTGCGCCAGGAAGGGAAGCATTAGTGCGGAGGGTTGGAAAGGGTGGCCAGGTTCGGCACGTCGTAACGGACGGGGCGGGCCTGCCAGCGGTGGTGCAGCTCCTGGCAGGCCTGGGCCAGGTTTTGCAGGGAGCGGGCCAGGTCGACGTGGGTCTGCGTGCTGCCGTTCTGGCGCAAGAAGGCGCAGACGGCGGAGCCGACGTCGGGCTTCTCGATGTTGAAGGTCAAGATGACGGAGGCGGCGCGGTCCTGCTCGAAGACGACGAAAAGTTCCCGCGCGGCGACGGGGTCTTCCTGCTTCATCCGGTAGAAGGGGCCGGCGGGCGCGGCGTTCAACTCCGCGTAGACGAAGCGGGCCAGCCGCAGCGCCGGGATTTCCATGAACTCCGCCCCCAGGCGCTGGCGGAAGTAATTCTTCAGGTCGGACCAGATATAGACCTCCTCCGGCTGGACGACGTAGGGGCTATTGGCGTCCATGGCTTCAGCGTTCCAGGTGGGAGAAGATGCCCCGCGGCTCGCTGGCCGGGTTTTCCATGGAGGCCTCCAGCAGGTGCTGGAGGATTTCCTTCTGCTGCTCCGGGGAGAGGCTGCGGTAAAGCTCCACGACCATGGCCAGCTCCGTTTTTTCCACGGGATCGGAGACGTCGGTGACGGTGAAGGAAAGGCTCATGGCGGGGAGGGAGGAGCGCTAGACGGCGCGCCCCTCGAATACGAGGATCGGCTCGCAGACCGTTTCGCTGTCCTTGTTGTCCACCTCGTCGTCGAGGCTGGGACCGCCGCCGGAAACCGTCCCTTCCGCCTTCTTCTTTGGCCGGAGGGAGGAGCGGCGGTAGCTCAGGCCGCCCAGGGGAATGGCTCGAGAGGAGCTGCCGGGCAGGGAAGAAGAGGGCAGGGGCACTTCGTAGGGATCATTCAGGTCGGCCAAGGCGGGGGTTTGGCGGAGGAGGGTGACGACGTCGGCGGAGGCGATAGGTTGCAGGAACCAGCCCTCCGGGCCTTCCTCGGCGGCCGCGAAACCGCAGCCCCCCTTAAGCCCGGCCAGCACTTCCAGGCATCCCCGGGCGGAGGGAGACCAGGAGCCCGCGCCGCGCAGGACGATCAGGTCGGCCTCGCCCTCCACCAGGCGGAGGAGGTCCTGCTGCACGGTGGAGGAGGGCAGGAAGGCGTGACCTTGGGCGCGCAGGCTTTCCACGGGAGCTTCGTCGCCGTGGCGCGCGTCGCAAAGGAAAAGGGTTTCCGTGCCGGTCCGATTCATCATGGCAGCTCGGCTCCGGCGGCTTCGTCCAGGGGGATCCCCAGGGCCTCCTTGAGGGCGTTCTCCATCATCTCGGAAAAATCGGAAAACTGCTCGATCGACTCGTGGCGGTCCTTCCACAGCGCGTGGTAGGTGCCGCTGGGCGCGTGATGGGCGTAGAGCCAGAGATCGGACTCGCCCAGGATGAGGTAGGGCGTACGGGCCTTGAAGAGGACGCCGAGGGAAAGATTTTTGGCGATGAGGCCGGGGATTTCCTGATCGGCCTCGTTCTCCTCATCCAGGGCGTAGAAGCAGGAGCCGGAATAAAGGAAGCCGTTGGCCTCCCGCAGGAAGTGGGCGTAATCGGGGGGCAGGTCGGCGCCGAGCTGCCGCCGGACGCGGGGCAGGAAAGCCTCGATCTCCGCAACGCCTGCGCGGTAGAGCGCGCCGCCTTGCTCGTGCAGCGTCTCGTTCAGCAGGTCGAGGAAAGGGGTGTAGGAAGGGCCTTCGCTCATCTCTTTGGCGATAATGTTCTTATAGCACAAACGCCGGGTTTGGAAAATTTTTTACGATGCAAAAAAAAGCCCGAAACCGGCAGGGCGGATTCGGGCTTTTTTTGCGGCCTGGCGCAGGATCAGGAGCCGGCTTCCCGGCCCTCCTGAGGGCGGGGCTTGTCGGTGACGGCGGGGACGCGGGAAAACTCGTAGGCGCCGGCGGCTTCCCGGGCGGCCAAGGCGGCCCAGCCGTTGGTTTGCGGGGTGACGCGGAGTTCCGGCTGCGGAATGCGGGTGGCGGGCTGGGGAAGGTAGGGCTCCGCGTAGCCGTCTTCAAAATTGTTGCGGGCGTTGATCCGGACCGGTTCTTGCATCGACATAAGGCGCTCCTGGGGTTGAGGTTGAATATTATTCGGCTATTCCCGGGCGCATTACCCGCTTTTTCTCAAATTTCTTGGGATTGATCCGGCGCGGGTCCCGGGGGGGCCTGTTTCCGGGGCGGCCGCTCGAACGGGGCGCTGCCGTAGAGGCTGCCCCAATGGGAGCGTATATTCTGGGCAAAGTCCGCGGCGGCCTTGTCCAGGGCCTCCGCCTGCGGGCCGGTTGGGCGCGGGCCGTTTTGGGCGATGTCCAGCCGGGCTTCACGGGCTCGCTGGGCCTGGAGGCCTTTGATGTAGGTGGTCATGGAGCGGCTCCAGCGGCGCTCCTCGTGCTGAAAAGGGGTCACTGCGTGAGGCCTTCCTTTTCGTGGCCGGAATCCTGCGGGCGGGCCGGACGGCGGAAGGGGGCTCCGTGCAGCACGCGCATCCGGCGGCTGAAGACATCCGGGTGGGCAAAGTCGCTGGCGGCGGCGTCCAGGGCTTCTTCGCGGATCTTCGCCATGTCGGCGTCGACTTCCGCCTTGGCCGCCTGTTGGGCGGGGGTGAGAGGTTCGGCCTGGGCGGAGGTGTATTGGCTGCGGGCCCAGTCGGCAAAGCCGTGCTGAAAACGGAGTTCCTCCAGCGTCAGCTTCTTGCGCAGGTTCCAATGCTCGTTCGCGAGGCGCTGGTTGGAGAGTTCCAGGCGGTATTCCTCCAGCTCCGCGGCTGGGTCCTTCGCGGGAGAGGGGAGGCTGAGCTGGTCGGCGGACTTGGCGGCGAAGGCCGTGGCCGGCTGCTGGCGCACCGCGGTGACGATGGCGGGAGTTTCCCGGGCTTCCTTCATTCCGGAGAGGATGCGCATCTGCACGGCGGGCACGGCGCCTTTCTCGTCGAGAACCTTTTCCAGGATCGGCTGGGGCACGCGGAAGAAGTCCTGGAACTTGACCAGGCCGCGGAGCTGGTTTTCCCGCTCATGCGAGGTGGAGGACTGGAACTCCCGCTTCAGGTTCTCGCGGGCGATCCACTTGCGCTTCAGCTCGGGGTAGCTGGCGAAGCCCTCGCCGTAGGTTGTCTCCAGGTCGTGCTGGCGCTCCTTGTCCCATTCCTTTTGCAGGCCTTCCCAATCACGCTTTTTGTCGTCGAAGGCGCGTCGTTCCTGCAGGAGGGTGGCGCGGTATTCGTAGGCGGTCAGCTTCTGCTCGCGGACCTCCCGCTGGAAGGTTTCCTCCCGGTCGAACTCGATGCGGGTGTCGAGGCGCATCAGCTTGTCGATCCGCTCCGCCAGGAGCTTTTCGATGTGGGCGTTTTGGGGGGCGCTGACGCCGTAGGGCATCGGGCCATGATCGGGCATCGCTTGGACTTGGCGGGTTTGCGCCAGGCGGACCTGGGCGGTGACAAGGGCTTCGTGAAGGTGGTCCTGCTGGGCCGGGGTGGCGTTTTCCTGCTGGAGGGCCGCTTCCAGATCCTCGGAGGTGTGGCCGGCGGGGTCCAGGATTTCCACGAGGATGCGGGAGGCTTCCTCCACGCGCTCTTCGTTTTGGCTCACTTCCTTGAGGAGGTGCCGCCGGGCCGCCCAGGTTGCGGTGAGCGGGGCGTCTCCCCGGTCGATCCGGGCGGCGTATTCCTCCCGGTGCGCGGGGAAGGCGGGGCGCTCCGCGTCGATGGCGTCGACCAGCGTCTTGCGGGAAAGGGAATGGCCCTGGAGCAGGTCGCCGAGGTGCTGCTCCCGCTTTGAGGCCAGAGCCTGCTCAAACTGAAGGTAGCGCAGGGCCGCTTCCTGGACCGTGGGGAATTGCGTGGACACCGGGGCGGGCACGCCCTTCTGCGCGATGGCGGAGGCGAGGGCGAACTCGAAGCGGCTCATTTCTCCCGGTTCGGCCCCGGCGGCTTTGTAGAAGGCCTTCAGCTCTTCCGAGCCGATGTGGTACGAGGCGGCCAGGGAATGAATGCGGCCCGCTTCCTCCTCCCGGCGCGCGTCGCGGATAGTGGGGCTCATCTCTTCCTGCACGGAGGCGGTCTGAAGGCGGCGGTCGAGCTTCAGGAAGTCGTCGAGGTGGAGTTTCAGCAGATCCTCGATTTCCGCGCGAGTGGGCGGCTGGATGGCGGGCGTGGGAGCCGGGAAGAGGGTGGCCTGGACGGGGGCGATTTCCGGCTCCGGCGCGGCGGCGAGAGAGGGGGCCGGCGCGGCGTTGAGGGAGAGAAAGCCCATCATCCGCATCTTCTCCTGGTAGAAGTTGAGGCGGCGGATGTTGGCCCCGGCGCGCTCATGGCGGGACTGGGCGGACTCGGTCAGCGGGTGCTGGGTCAGGCTGCGCTGGAAGCGTGCCACTTCGTCCGGCTGGGCGCCCTGATCCAGAAGGATCTGTTCCAAGGTCGGCTCGCCGGGCTGCAGCAGCGCCCGCAGGCGGACGGCTTGGTCGACGTAGTGGCGGCGCAGGTCGGAATCCTCCGTCACGGCGTCAAAGGCCAGGAAATAGCGGCTCACCCATTTAAGGTCATTCCGCAGGTTGCGTCCGGCCACGGTGTCCTGGAAGAACTCCGCCTCCAGCTCGTCCCGCTTTACGATGCTGGTGCCGGTCCACGCCTCGAAGGCGGGGCGCTGCGTCTCCAGGACGGCATCGAACTGGGTGGGCGTGGCCCGCATATCGGCCAGGAACGGCTCCAAATAGCGGCGGCGATCGGCGGCCGCCAGGCGATCCTGCTGAAGGTAGCGGTGTGCCCAATCCTTAAGCGGAGAGGGGGAGGCGGGGGTCAAATCCGGCTGAGGCATGGCCCCGTTCGGAAGCAAGTTTAACGCCAGAGAAGTATTCTCCTGCGGAAAACGTAAAAACCTAAGAAAGGAGAGAAGAGCCCGGGTCCGAGGCGGCCGGAAGGACGGGAGCGGGGCGGCGGACGAGCCACCGCTTGGCCTGTTCCATGACCTGAAGGGGGAAAAAGCCGCCCGGGGTTTTCGCGGCGGCCACGCGCTCTTCCGCGCGGCGGCGGGTGTGCTTGTAGGCGCAGGCGGTTTCCAGCGTGCGGGCTTTGATGACCTGGAGCTTCAGCTCGGCATAACGATCGGAAAAACGGGCTTCGGCCTCCGGTTCGGCCCCGGCGGCGCGCAGGGCATGCTCAAAATGGGAGCGGGTGAGGGGGCAGGCAGTCTGGCAGGCCAGGACTTTTCCGAACTCGAAGAGTTGGCGGGCGGAGTAGGTTTCCTGCGCCTCGGCGTCTCCCTCGGCTTCGATGGCGCGATCGAGGGTCAAATGGAAACGGGCCCAGTTGGCCAGGCTCTTTTCGATCGCCGCTTCCCGAGGGGCCAGGTCGATCATCTTGCCTAGATTATCGGCCATTCTACCCAAAGAAATTACATATTTTTATGTAAAAAGTCAAGGACCCGAAAAAACCGCCCGGGAGAGGGCGGCGGAGGAGGCCTTTAAGGGGTGATGACGGGGGCGGCCTGGGCAGTGTGGCGGACCGCTTTTTCGACTTTATCCCGTTTCTTGGAAGCGGCCAGCCGTTGGGGAGGAAGGGTCTCGATGGCTTGAGGCTCCAGCGTGGAGACTTTGGAAGGGGTGAAGACGCCTTTGAGGTGGGCGCCCAGAAAGGAATCGGCGGCCTGCATGAAGAGGCGCTCGGCGGAGCTGCGCTGTTTGCGCTGGGTTTCCTCCATGCCCACGGTTTCCCAGAAGCGGCGGATGTCCAGGCTGCTGGCCCCGGCGCTGGACAGGGCCTGCTCAAAACGGGCCATCGGGATGCCGCGCTGGGCCAGGACGGTACAGACCTTTTCCAGAGCCCCGATGCGGTGGGCTTTCACGACCTCCATTTTCGCGGAAGTATCGAAACCAACGAGGCTGGCGTATCCGTTAGTGAGTTCCCGCTCCTGCGCGTCGAGTTCCCGATCGTATTTCAGGAAAAGTCCTGCAAATTCCACGATGCGGGGATCGATTTCAGATTGCGTTTTGCACGAACGTTTGTTCATTTTTGGCTGCTCGGAAATAAATAAGCAGGCCGCGTGCCGAAGCGCTTCCAGGGAATCTACTTAGAATGAACCGGAAAGCCGGCGACCGTAATCGGTGACGGGACGTTCTAGAGTTTTGTATAGGAAAAGGGCGACAGTAATGGGAGCGGCCACGTAAAGAGCCATCTTCCAGATTTCCCCAGGAGGGCCCATGAAGTGATAAAGCAGGGTTTGGACAGGAAAATGACCGAGGTAGAGGGAGTAGCTGATATCTCCCAGCCCCGATCCGAATCGCTGCCATGGGGAGTTATACGTGGATTCTGGCATGTCCCGATGCTCCAACAGCGGCAGGAAGAGGAGAATGACTCCCGTGAGGCCAAAGCCGATGGCAGGAAGAGACTCTCCTGGATAGAGGGCGACGAAGGTCAAAGGCATCCAAAACGAGGCGAGACAAAGGCGGCGCTGAAGGGGGGAAAGGCGAATGCGAAAACGAAGGAGAACCAGAATGGCGCCCGCGAGGAAATAAAGGTGCCACAGGCTCAGCGAAGGCCGATCGCGCAAGGCGCCGATTGCCGCCAACAGCGTGAGTCCTAGCCATCCTCCCGCCGCAAGGAAGCCCAGCCGACGGGAGAAGAAAAAGAGGCTGAAGACGCAGTAGAAGAGCAGTTCATGGAAAAGGCTCCATGCGGGCGCCAAGGGGGTTTGGGTGGAGAGAAGGAGAAATCCTTTGATGAGGTCCGTTGCCGAATGAAGGGAGGACACGAATGAATCGGGCGTTGCCCATCCCCAGGAAAAGAAAAGCAGGTTGATTGCGGCGAGCAGCCAAAAGACCGGATAGATTCGAAAAAAGCGTTTGATCCAAAAAGGAAGAAACTTGCTGCGCTTTTTGACGGTGGATAGGTGGAGTTCCTTTTCGTGGGCAAGGGATATCACGATGCCGCTCAAGCAAAAGAACACGAAGACAGCCACTCCGCCCATGCGGACCACGAAAGTTTTTTCGATTTCCTCATCACAAGTAGCCGCATTGATCCAGTAAGGGAGGTGGGAAATGACGACTGCCAGCGCCGCAATTCCCCGCACAAGCTGCAAGGAGATCCACTTTGGCTTTGCGGAAGAAAGGCCCGCGTTCATGTTCTTTTCCAAAAAGTCATAGTCCTCTATCGGCCGGCTCGCAACCTAGGAAGAAAGGTGTCGAGGAGCTTTATATCGGCTGCTAGGCGCGGGTTAGGGGAAAACCCTGCAGGGGTGAGCCTGAAAGCGGGCGTCCCTTTCCCAATCGAAATCAGGATCTGGAGTGATCAGGCTGCAATTTCGGAAATGGAATGACCGGTGCGGGACCGGAGGCGCGCTGGAAGGAGGGGGAGGCCTGCTGCAGGGCGTGGTGGTAGTCCAGGATTCCCTGGCGCTGGAACTTGGAGAGGGAGTCGATGGGCGTGACGCCGGGGGTTTCCCGCTGAAGGCGGTCGATCTCCATGATCTGCTGGTGGAAATCGCGGAAACGGAAGATTTCCCACATTTCGGCGTGGGGAGAGGGGGCTTTCCCTTCCGCGTGCAGGGTTTGGGCGGCCAGGCGGACGGCCGCTTCCATCTGCTGGCGGCGGTTGCCCCAGGAGCTGACCACGGGCAGGTGATCGTGGACGGTGAGGGTGTCCGCCACCATCTTTTGCAGGGACTCTTTTTCCAGCACTTTTAGGACGACGCTCCGGTTGAAGGTCTCGCGGCCCGGGTTTTGATATTGGGCTACCTGCCGGTCGACGTTCAAATAGGTGAGGGCCCATTGTCGGAGCATCGCCTCGGCATTCTTATAGGCCGCGTCCATGACGGCGGGTTGCAGGAGGTCGTCCGGCTGGGAAAGGGACTCCGGCATGGCGGGCTAGGAGCGTTGGCGGGAGCGCCATTTTTCCGCCTGGGTGCCCCAGGGCGTCTGGATCGGGGGGCGCTTGGGAAGGAGGCTGGAAAAATCCTGGAGCGGCGGGGGCGGCTGCACCTCGTGCTTTTTCTCCGGGGCGGGGGAGGGGGTCAGGCGCGGCGGTTCCGGCTGCGGGGCGGGCGCCTTGGCGGCGGCCTTTTCCGCCGCTTCCTGGGCCTTGCGCAGGGAGGCGCGGGCGGCCTCATATTCCGGCTTCTTCACCCACGTGCCGTCCCGCAGGGGGAGGGGGAAGAGGGGGACGTGCTCCGGTTCCAGGACTTTGCCGTCGACATGGACGCCGGGGGGCAAAATGTTGGAGGCGACGACGCCGGCGCCGAATGCCTTGTTCCAATGCTTGGGAACCTGGAAGGGGCGGTGGTGGCTGTGGCCGGGAATCGGCTGCTGGGCGATCTCGCACAGGGTGGCGACCCGCTTGGCCCAGGTGCTGCGGAAGCTGGGCACGTTGTATTGCTTTTCGTAGGCGGCCATTTTTTCGCCGATGCCCGGTTCCAGCCGCTCCAGGTCCTTCATCACGTCTGACGCGTTGGCGTAGAGGACGGGCTGGCGGACGGGCGGGTAGAAGGGGACGGTGGAGCGGGGGATGGCCACGGGGATCGGCCACTTCGGGTCCTGGCCGGAGGGGAAGTGGAGCTGCGGATCCAGGATGACGCCGTGCAGGGTGTCCTGGAGGTTCTGCTTGGAGCGGGGCGGGATGACGACGTAGAGGAGGTTCGTCGGGTCGTTGATGGGGCGGCCGTCGTCGGTGACGCTGAAGTGGGGCGCCTCATGGTGGCGGCTGACTTCCGGGTAGAAGGCGCCGGGCTCCCCGTGCTGGAAGACTTCCAGGGTGGCGGCGTCCCAGTTCTTAGGGATGGCGCCCATGGCCAAGAGGCCCAGCGCGCGGGTGTGCGGGTTTTCCGCCATGGCGCGGTCCATGGAGTACCGCATGCCGTTGTAGGTATCGGTCTTTTCCTTATAGCCCGCCTTGGCGGTGCGCTCCGGCTGGAGGCGGACCAGGGAAAGGTAGATGCCGGGCAGCTCCGGGCGCGTCTCCGGGATGGTGTCCAGGCCCTCCTCCCAGCGGCGGGCCAGCATCTCCCGTACGGAAAGACGCATGCTTTCCCGCAGGCGGACGGACTGGGGGCTGTCGCCGGTCCAGATCTCCCACTGCTCCCGCCGGGCGTTCTGGACGGCGTCCCGGCTGGCGTTGCGGGGGGAGCGCTTCTCCTTTTTCTTAGGTTCCGGCTCCTGCGGGGATTGGGGGGATCCCTTTTTCGAACTCATGCTGCGGCGTGGGCTCGCTTCAATTCAAGGAGCGCTCTTTGTCGAGGTAGCGGCGGAGATTTTCCGAAGAGTCCTGCTGGGGCGCGGTGGAGCGCCGCATTTCCTCGGCGGCGGAGAGGTCGCGCCGTTCCTGCTTCGTCTGCACGGGCAGGGGGGCGGGCTTTTGGTAGAGGGCGGAGGGGAAGCCGATGGAGGCGCGGTCCTGCTCGAATTCCGGCAGCGGCTGCCAGGCGCCCGCGCGGACGGGGAGGCCGAACTCGGCCTTGTGCTCGGGCGGCAGGACGTGGCCGTTCAGGTGGACGCCGGCGGGCAGGATCTTGGCGGCCAGCTGCTCGGCCTCCTTTGCCACGTGGCGGCGCTGGGCTTCCTGCAGCTCGGGGATGGCGATGCCGTCCTTGTCGAACTTGTCCTCGGAATAGATGTCGCTGTAGCCCTGGGTCACGCCCAGGAACTCAGGCAGGACCTGGAAGGGGCGGTGCTCCGGATGTCCGGCGATGGGGCGGCGGGCGATTTCCGAGATGGCGACGACGCGCTGCGCCCAGGTGGATTGGAAGCTGGGGACGTTGTGCTTCTTCTCGTAGGCGGCCATTTCCCGGGTGATGCCCGGTTCCATGCGCTCCAGGTCGGCCATGAGCTGGCCCGCGTCCTTGTAGGAAACGCGGCGGTGGTTGGCCGGATCGAGGCGCAGCGGCGGGTAGAAGGGGACGGTCGACTTGACGATGGCCACGGGGATGGAGGTCGTCGGCTCCTGGCCGGTGGGGAAATCGGTCTGCGGATGGAGGATGGCGCCGTGGAGGGCGTGGTGCGGATTGTTGACCGGGTCCTTTTCCGTGAGGATGTAGAGGAGGTTCGTCGGGTCGTTCAGGGAGCGGTGGTCTTCGGCCTTGGCGCTCTTTTGGAATTCGTGGTGGCGGTTCCAGGTCTGGGGGATGACGCGCAGCTCGGTGCCGTCCTTGGGGCGGTTCCAGTCCTTCGGCACGGTGCCTTCGCGCAGCTGCTGCTCGCCGCCGACGCCGGGCCCCATGGCCAGGAGGGCCAGGGCGCGGGCGTGCGGGTTCTCGTCCACGGCGCGGTCCATGAGGAATTTCATGTTCACGTAGGCGTCGGTCATCTTCCGGTAGCGCATCTTGCTGCGGTCGATGGGCGTCATCTCCACGGTGGAGAGGTAGAGGCCGGGGAAGGCGGGGGTGGTTTCCTTGACCACGTCCAGGCCGGCCTGCCAGCGGCGGGCCAGGTTCTCCCGGACGGCCAGGCGCATGGCCTCGCAGCGGCGCTGGTCCTGGAGGTTGGAGCTGTTCCAGATTTCTTCCTGGCGCTCCCAGGCCAGGCTCATCTTTTCCTTATCCTTCTGCTGGCTGGTGGGCGGGGCGTATTGGGACTCGCTGACGCTGCTCTTGATCAGCTCTTCTTCCTTCCGGAAATTGGCGGCTTCCTTCCGCTCTTTGGAGGGGCGGGAGGGCTGGAGCGAGCGCTTTTCCCGCTTCTTTTCCTGCCAGCCTTCCTGGGTGTTGTCGTTGCGGTGGCGGCGGCGGTCGTTGCGGTTTTTGTGGCGGTGGCTCATGTAAGGTAAGGAGGGGAAAGGTTTATAAGTATTCGGCTATTTGACGGCGTCGAGATCCGTTTTTTTGAAATTTTTCCCGTAGAAGGATCCCGTGTTGCACAGGGGGCCTTCCATGCCGATGGGATGAGGGTGGGAACGGTTTCCAAGGGTGCGGGCGAACTCGGCCAAGGGAGCCAGTCGCTCCTGCCGTTTGGCCTCGCGGCGGGCGGCTTCCGCCTGATAGGCCTTTTCGAATCCGGCGACGAGGAAGGGGGCCGGGCGGCGTTCCTGGAGGGCCTGCACGAAGGCCTCGAGGGGCAGGCGGTCCTGGACGATGTCGAAGTCGCCGTAATGGGCGTGGACACGGGCCTGGGCCTGCATCTGAAAGACTTTGGCGATCTTATGGGCGTGCTCTTCCGGATTGGCGTGGCCCTTTTCCAGGCGGCAGGTGAAATCCTGGGCGAAGCGGAGGTAGGAGCCGGCCCATTTGTCCATTTGGCGCTGGAGCGCTTCTTCCTCATGAAGAGGGCGGAGGGGCAAACGGGGCATCATGGCCCCGGCCTAAAGCAAGGGGTGTGCCAGGAAGCCTTCAGGCTTCGCCGCCGAGCATCATTTCCGCTTGTTCCTGGAAAAAGGCGGCGAAGTCGGGATAGGTGGCGGAGACGCTCCAGTCCGCGAGGGAAAGGGCCAGGTAGATGCGTTCCTGGCGGTCGTAGGCGAGGTAGTCGACGTCGGTATGACCCAGCAGAAGGTAACGGGAGGCGGGCTTGTCGGCGGGGCGTTCCCGGCGGTTGAACTCCAGCAGGCCGCCCCGGGCGTAGGGCTCCCCCTCGTCGTCCTCTTGGTCCAGGCCGAAGAGGGTGACGCCGTTCCAGGCGAGGCCGTCGCTCTGTTTGAGGAAGTCGATCCAGTCTTCCGGCAAGGTGCCGAGGCCCGCTTCTTCCGCGCAGGCGCGAAAGCCGTCCAGCGCCTCGGGACCGGCGGGAGGCTCCGTGGGGTAGCCGCCCTCCCGTTTGTCCTCGAAGACCTGCTCGATGAGGTCGAGGGTCTCGTCGGTCATCATTGGGAGATGGTGGGCTCTACGCCGCCCTGTTCCTGGCCGGGGGCGGGGGTGGAGCGCTTGGCGCTCTGCATGGCCTGGTGGTCCAGGACGACTTTCTTCTGCGTGGGGCGCAGGGTGAAGGGGGCGGGCGGCGTGTAGGGGGCCGGTTCCCGCTCGTCATACCCGCGGAAGCCGTGGGACATGGAGAGGTAGTAGAGGGCGCTGCGGACCTGCTCCGGGCTGAGGCCGACGAGGGGAGGGAGGTCCTCCGCCTTTTCCTCACCGTCACGGAAGCCGGCGTGGAGGTCGACGCTGTAGCGGGCGGGCAGGAGCGGGGGCTCCTGGTCCCAGGGCTGCTTTCCCTTGCGGATCTGGCCGTAGATGGAGCCGATGGCGAAGCCCTGCTGGTAGTCCAGGCTCTGCTTGTCGACGTAGGAGGAGGGGGTCAGGTTGCCGAAGGTGGTGTCGGCCGGGAGGGTTTCCCGCATGGAGCGTTCCCAGGGCATCCACCAGGTTTCGCGGGAGAACTTTTCCGGGTGGGTGAAGACTTTGCGGAAGTTGCTGGCGCCGCCCCAGGCGCTGCGGGCGACCTTGTCCGTCAGGACGATGTCCCGCGGCATGGGGATGTAGGCCCGCTGGGGCTGGGGCTCCGAAAGGGAGGTGCCGCCGGCTTCCTTCTGCACGTGGGCGATGGCGGCGCTGATCTTTTCCTGGTCCTCGGCGGGGGCGTGGTTGCGCGCGCCTTCCAGGCGGGCGATTTCCTCCGCGTTGGTCCGCTGCTTGGACTGCGGGTCGATGCCGATGTGGAGGGCGCTGTGGTCGTTCCAGATGGGGTGGGAGGCGGAGGAGTTGACGAGGAGGAGGTTGCCCCGCGCGGCGTTGAAGTGGACTTCCCCGTCCTTGCCCAGGTACATGCCGGTGGAGTTGCCGCCGACGATGTGCTGTTCGGAAAGGACCTGGTAGGCCTTCTCTTCCGAGAGCATGTGGTAGACGAGGGTGCGGCAGATCTTGTCCGCTTCCCGGCGGTAGGCGGCCTGGTCGAACTTGCCGTCCTGGATGCTGGCGTCGGCCAGGCGGACGTAGGCCCATTGCGGCACACCGCGCTTGGTGAAGAACTGGCGGTCGGCGGTGGAGAAGGCGGTGACGCCTTTTTTGGTGGGGTCGAGCTGGAGGTCGAGGAAGCCGACGCGCGGGTCGCGGGCGATGTTGCGGTCGCTCTCCTTGACGATGGGCTGGGTGAGCCGCTCGTAGACGCGGTCGCTCCATTCCTTGAGCTGCCCGGCGGTCAGCGGGTTGCCGACGAAGGTGGCGGCGTAGCGGTAGTCTTCCCCGCGGTGGGTGTTCCCCATGAGGCCGAGCTTGTCCAGGCGGTTGATCAGCTCGATGGAGGGCCGATTCATGACCGTGTGGATCGGCTTGCCCGCCTCGACGCGGGCGATGATTTCCTCCCGGATCTGCGGGTGGATCTTGAGCATTTGCTGCTCGGCGTAGCCGTTGCTCAGGGGGTTGATGTGGTGGACGTTGAAGCCCAGGGGGAGTTTGCCGCCGCGGATGGCGCCTTGGCCGGAGGTGTTGCCCCGCATGAGGTCGAGGTCCCGCTGGGCCGCCTCACGGGCCAGGATGGGGACGACTTTCTCGTAGACGGCCGGGTTCTTCGCCTGGAGGAGGCGCATGAACCACTGGGAATACTTGTAGCCGACGCTGACGTTGCCCTCCTGCAGGGCGCGCTGTTCCGTGTCGGTCTGCTGGGCCGCCTTCAGCTGGACGAAGGCCTCGAAAACGGAGGGGTGGTCTTCCTGCAGGCCGCGGAGGAACTTAAGGGTGATGCGGGAGGACTGGTCGTTGTGGTTGACGGGCATTTTCCGGAGATACTCCGGGGGCATCTCGTAGGCATTGGCCATCTTGCCGAGCAGCTCTTTGAGCTCGCCGGTCCGCTTCGTCGAAAGTTTTGAGGCGTTCGGGCCGTTTTCCACCAGCTGGTGGTTTTTGATCTCTCCGGCCTCCTTCAGCCGCGCGTAGATGCGGGCCAGCTGGGGATTGTTGGCCTCCGCGCTGCGCAGCAGCTTGTCGGCGCCCTGGCGGTTGCTGACCTGGAGGAGGAAGCTGGACAGGATCTCGGAATCTTCCTTGTTGATGAGGCCCAGGTGGCCGTGGTGGTCGCGGATCATCGCCGCGTGCCGGTCGAAGATCGATTTCCGCAGGATGTCGGAGATGGAGAACATCTTCTCCGCGCCGTTGGCCAGGGTGTGCTTGAAGAGGGGCTCTTTCTGGTAGCCGATGAGGGCCTTGAGGAGCTGCGCGCCGTAGCCCTGGCTGATGATCTTGTTCATCTCCACCAGGCTCTTGGGCAGGTCGTCGGCGGTGACGCCGATCTGGGCCAGGTAGGCGCTGTCCTTGCGGATGGCGGTGAGGGCCAGCTGGGTTTCCGGCTTCTTGACGAAATCGCGCAGCCAGGCCTTGTCGACGTAGTGGTGTTCTTTGGCGAAGTTCTTGAGGTCGGCTTCCGTCAGGCCGGCTTCCAGCAGCGCCTGGCGCGGGGAGTGGCGGGTGGCCAGGGTCTTGAAGAGGGGGTCGTCGATCGGGTCGCTGAACTCGCGGATGCCGGTTTCCCGGAAGGATAGGAGGGCGTCCTGCACCCGGCCCCGCGTTTCGGCGGAGCGGACCAGGGACTTGACCATGAGTTTCCGGTTGTAATTGTTGAAGTCCCGGCGTCCGGCCTCGTAGGGGGCGCCGCGGCGGTAGAGGTATTCGACGGGGACCAGGTCGGCCCCTTCGACGGGCAGGGGCTTGTTCCCGTGGACGGGGCCCATTTCCTTGATGACGTCGGCGAAGAGCGGGTCGGGGGTACTCATGGGTTAGGCGGGAAGCATGTTGTCGAGGGAAAGGGAGGGGAAAATGCCCTGGGGATGCGTTTTCCCGCTGGACTTCGCGCGGGAGCGGGAGGCGGAGAAGTCGGGGTTGTTTTCCCGCAGGGTCTCGGCGGCGGAGGATGCGTTCTTGCTGCGGGCGGCGACGGGGAGGGGGGCGGGCTGCTTGGCTTTGGCCTGGGCCTCGGCTTCCTTGGCGGCGCGGCGCTCCGCGCGCTCCTGGCGCTTTTGCCGGGCCAGGCGGTCGCGTTCCTCGCGGGCTTCCAGGCGGGCGGTGACGCGCTCCTGCTTGAGGCGCTCGGCCTCGGCGCGCTGGCGCTCGCGCTCGGCGGCGGCCTCGGCCAGGATCTGCTGCTCGCGGGCGATGTCGAAGTCGGGATCGGCGAATTGGGCGGCGGAGGGCAGGGGCGCCACGGGCTCGTGGCTGGCGTTGGGATTGTGGTGCTGGAGGGCCTGCACCTCGGCGCTGGCCTCGGTCCCTTTTTCGCCCTTTTCCACGGCCTTCACGGACATGAGAAGGGCGGAGCGGAAGTCGGAGGAGGAGGCGATGAAGCCGCTGTTGTGGACGAAGTTGGCTTCGATCCCCTTGCCGATTTCCTTCCGCAGGGCGTCCTTTTCCAGGCCGCCCCAGGCGGCGGGGAAGCGCAGGCCGCCGCGGGCGTTGAGCGGGATGATGGAGAAGCCGCCCTCGGTGCTGGGGGCGATGATGAGGGCCATCTTGTCGTCCGTGCCGCGGATGCGGGCGCTGGGCAGGTCGTGCAGGGGGGCGTAGTAGTTCTGGTGGCTGAAGCCGATCTGCTTCAGCACGGCGGGATCGAGCTTTTCCAGGCCGGTGAAGGTCTTTTTCCAGGCGGGGTCCTGCGCCAGCTCGTCCAGGCTGCGGATGGTGTCGTGCGCGGCGACGAGGGACTCGCGCGGGTGGCCCTGGGCGTCCCGCATGTTGGAGGCCCAGACCTCCTGCTGCCGGTCGCGGGTGGCGGCGTGGAGGTTTTCGACGACGGGGGCGAAGTCGAGCTGGATGCGCTCCTTGTCGGAAAGGGGGGCGCCGATCTTCTTTTCAAAGGCCTGGACGCGCTGGGGCGTCGCCTCGCGGCCCGCCAGGTAGCGGTCGACGGAGGAGGAGGCGGTGTGGACGATTTCCTCGAAGAGGGGTTGGAGGACGTCGGCCGATTGGCGGAAGCCGGCGTCTTCCCGGTCCAGGGCGGCGGTGTCCGCCGGGCGGTGGCCTTCCTGGAAGTCGAGCGCGCCGGGGCTGGGCAGCTCTAGGTAGGTGGGGCGGTAAAGCTCGATCTTCTTGAAGAAGGCGCGGCCGAACATGGGGGCTTCGGCCTCCTGGCGCTCGGCCAGCTCGGAGACGAGGGATTCCGGGGCGCGGTTATCGTGCGCGTCGTGCCAGGCCAGGGCCTGCGTGTCGACGAGGCGGTGGATCATGCCGCGCTCGGCTTCACCCTTTTCCGGGAACATCTTGGCCAGGTATTCATGGCCGAAGTGCTTCCAGACGAGGCTGGAGGCGGAGTAGGGGACCTGATGCTCCGTTCCTTCGACGGTGACGGGGCGGGTGGCGCGGTCCTGCTGGTGGTGGTCGAAGCGGCTGGCCTTCGGGTCGTAGATCATTCCCACGTCGCAGACGATGGCGTCGCGGTGGGTCTCAATGACGCTGAGGTCGCGGGTGCGGATCAGCTGGTGATCGGGATGGAGGGTGCGCAGGAGAACGTAAGCGAGAACATCGTCGGTGTGATGGCGGCCGTTGTGGACGATGATCTTCTGGGTCATGCGTACGTGGGTCCTTTGCTAGGGACGACAGATCCCCCGCCGACAGCGCATGCCGGAGATGAGGTTGCCGAAACGGGTCGAAACCATCGCCATTTTTAAGCGCAAGAATAAGCCACTTCCGCGCCAATTGTGTGGCGAATTTGAAAAATCTGAAAATTTTCTGAGCGTAAAAAGTCGCCCAGTTTTTTTATTCAGATGTGTGGAAAGTCAGCGGAGGCCCGCTGGAACCGGCTCTGCCGGAACGGGCGGAGCGGAAGAGGCCGGGGCGGCTTTCGGGAAAGTTTCCTGAATGCGCGCGCCGAGGGCGACGGAATTCTCGCGGAAGTGTTCCCGATCGGTGATGACGGGGAGCATGCCGTTGATGAAATAGCGGCCCAGGAGTTGTGGCGTGGCGTTTTCCTTGAGCAGGGCTTGGAGGTCCCGGGCGAGGCGGACGACTTCCGGCGTGGAGGGTTTCTTGCGGATCTGGGGGTGTTCGCGCATCCGGTTAGCGGGCTCGATCATGGCCAGGCAGGCCGCCTCCGGGAAACCGGGGAGGAGCTGCTGCATGATCTTCACCTCGACCTCCGGCTTCGGCCAAGCCATCTGCACGCAGCGGCAACGGCGCAGGAGCGGCTCCGTCGCGGGGCGCTGGTCGTTCTTCGTGATGACGATGAGGATGTTCTTCGCGTTGCTGCGCAGCTCGCCCAGCTGGGGGACGTAGAGGAGGTTTTCGTTGAGGAAATTGAGGAGGAAGGCGTCGGTGGCGGCCTCTGTCTTGTCCAGCTCGTCCAGGAGGAGGACGACGGGCTTTTGGTGGGAGGCGGCGATGGCCCGGGGAAGGACGCCTTCCGAGGGGACGCCGTCCTTCATGAAGGTCATGTCGAAGAGCAGCTCCCGATGGGAAGAGCCGGGATAGAACTGGAATTGGATCAATTCCGCGTCCAGGCGGATGGCCAGCTGCTTGGCCAGGAAGGTTTTGCCGCAGCCGGGGGGGCCGTCGAGCAGGAGGGTGCTGAGGTAATCGGGCCGCCCCATGTCTTCCAGCGCCCGCTCCGCGGCGGCCATGGCCACGGGATCGGTGCTGATGAAGGTGGTGGCGCCCATCGCGAAGTTACTGCGGGCTGGTGACCACGCCGCTGTTCACCTTCTGCACGGGGTTGTAGAGGAAGCTTGCGGAGGCCAGGGAGGCGTAGTCATCCGTGCCCCAATTGCCGGGATTCTGGTTCACCTGGGGCAGGGGGGAGTAGGAGTGGACTTTGAAGGTGTAGGTGCCCGCGCCGGGATTGTTTCCCATGGCGGTCTTCAGATTGTTGAGGCGGACGATGAAGGTGATGTTCTGCGGATGGCTGCTGCTGCTGCTGACCACGTTGGCATAGATGTTGGGGGCATCGGCCGTGATGGAGATATTTTGGGAATCGACGGTGCCGGAGGTGTGGTTTCCGGAGGTGTCGGTATCGCTGTTCACCGCGTTATGGTTCGGATCGTAGAGGTAATAGGTGGCGCCAGCCGAGCCGTCCTGGTGGGTGAACTGGATTTCCAGCCAGGTGAAATTGGCGGGATAGAGCTGGGTGGCGTTGATTGTGGCCGTATAGGGGGCCCAGCTGAAGTAGGTGAAGGTGTCGGGGGAGGGGTTGGCGGGACTCCAGCCGACGTTGCTTACGGAGGCTTTGGGGTGGAAGTAGACGGTGGCCTGCTGGTCTGTATTGGCCATGGTGAAGGTGGTGCTTCCCATGGCGGAATTGGGTTTCACGGAAAATTGCAGGGAGCCGGGGCTGTTCAAGGCAAGGCCGCTGCCGGCGGGAATGCTGTAAGCGGTGCCGGAGCTATTATACGTGGAGCTGGCCGTGGGGACGACGGTGGCGAAGGGGCTGCCGGAATCGCTGCGGTAAATGGCCACCTGTTGGTTGGCCTCGCCATAGCGGTCGGCATCGGTGTAATAGGTGCCGGAGGTGTATTTATAAGTATCCTCAATCACCAGTTGTTTCAGCCCGATGCCGACTACGGAGCGGATAATGGAGTTGGGGGAGGCGGGGGTGCCTAGCTGGGCGTCCTGGGTGTAGGGGGTGATATAGGGAATCGGCGTGCCGACACCCCAGTTGGTGCTGATGGTGGTGTTGGAGTTGGGGTTGAATTTGTCGTAATAGGAGAGGCTATTGCCGCTGTAAACGGGGGAAAGGCCGTCCGGGGCATTGGTGCTGCTGGTATCGGTCCAATAGAGCTTGGCCACCCAGCTGCCGATGGCGCCATTGGCGCTATTGACCTGGTTATAGGAGGATCCGTTGGCGCTGCTCCCCTGGGCGAAGGCGCCCACCCCGGATGCGTTGCCGTTGGCGCCGGAATAAAAGGGGCCGATGTTGGTCCCGTCCGACCGGCTCAGGACGACGGCGGTTTGATAGGTGGGATCGCTCCAGGCGAGGGAGCTTCCCAGGGACAACGCCGCCGCCGAAATGAAAAGAACACGAAGGATGGTTTTCATGGTTTTTGGCTTTCTTCTTCCTTGAGGACGAGGACGCCGCTCATGGGTTGGTCGTTTTCCGGAAAGGCAAACACGCCGATGCGGGGGGAAACGGTGGGGTCCGAAGGGGCAATGACGTCATCGACTTCCTTTTGGCTGATGACCCATTTTGGAAAAAGGTAGCCATCCAGTTTTGTGAGGTGGGGCCGTAGGAGAGCGGCCTTTCCGCCCAGTTTTTCTATGACGGTCCCCAGGGACTTCTGGCGCCAGGCCGGCCGCGCGACGGCCGGGACGAGTTTGGCTAGGTCGGGAGAAAGGGATTGCGGTTTCACAAGGGCTCCTCGGACGAGAAGGGCGTAAATATTGTCTTCGGGGTCGGCTAGGATTTCAAAAATGGGCTTCTTCTCACTGTCTTCAAAGGACTGTAGCTGGGCCAGGGTGTCGTCGATGGTTGCTACTTTGTCTTTGTCCCCGGCGTCTTGCGCTTTTTTTCGTTGATTGAGGAGCTCGGCCTTCCGTTGCTCGTAGAAAGAGTCCGGATCGGCCGCTCTCCCTTCAAGAGATGTAAGCCAGATTAATGCCAGAATGAGGAGAAGACTACGGGAGAGGAGGGGGTGGGTCATCGAGGGGGGGAGGAGACGATGAGCCAATTCTTTAGCAGGATGGGCGGCAGGTTGCCAATGCTGGTGATATCGCCGTAGCTGAAGCTGGAGAGGGTGGCCGCGTTAGGCCCGGAACCGAGGCGGGAGGTGTCCAGAGTCCCGGTGTGGGCGCTGCTGGCACGGATGCCGCTGACCTGGAGGTTGTGCGATTCAGACGTGGTCAGGGCGCTGTAGATGACCGGTGCCAAAATAGAGGCGGGGGCGTTGTTCGTATTGAAGTCGGTCAGGAAGACGAGGGGGTTGGCGCTGACGATGGAGAGGGGGGCGTCGAGGTTTTGCGCGTCGGTCAGGGCGACGATGGTCCCCATTCGGGTGTCGCCGCCGTCGCCCCCGTCCGTGACGATGTCGATAAAAAGGGTCCGGGCGTTGTTGATTTTTGGGATGTTGGCGACGGAGATTTGCACGATAAGGGCCTGCCCGGTGGGGGCGCAGGTTGCCGGGACGTTGGTGACAGAGATAAAGTTGGAGTGGCTTTTAAAATCGTCCGGACCGGTTTGGGCAAGGCGGTTGCTCAAGCTGGCGCCTTGGCCGCCGGGTCCGTTGCCGCCGGAAGGGGAGATGTTGCAAAGGAGCTGCCAATCACTCGGGTAGTCGATGCGGCTCAAAGTCTCGCCGCTGAGAATGCGGACTCCCGCGGAATAATAAGGATGGGAGTAAGCGGTCCAGACGCTTGGAGTGCCGGGGGCCCACGGATTGGACTCCTCTGCGGGCCGCTCGAAAATCTTGGGAACCAGATAGGGGGTGCCGCTGACGGAGTTGGTGTCGAAGCCGCGGTCTCCCACCTGCATCAGGACGGCGGAGCCGCCCTGCTGGCCCACGGAGACCTGGCCGTTGAAACCGGTGCCCGCCGTGTTGGAAAGCCGTTCGGACTCGCCCAGGGTGCCGCTGCTGGCCTGGTTTAGTGTGGCGCCGTTGATGGTGGCGCCGCTGCCCCAGGAGACGCTGGTGTCGCCCACGACGTTGCCCTGCACGCTGGCTCCTGCCTGGACGCTGACGCTGCTGCCCAGGACAGTGCTGGTGGTGTTTCCTGCCAGGGCGATGTTGCCGCCTTCCAGGCCGAATTGGCCGGGGATTTCATAAATGGTGACGTCGTTTGTCTTGGAAAAGTCGGCGACGGTGTTTGCCGTGTCGGCGGAAAGGGCGTCGCGCTGGGAGTAATTGACGACGAGCTGGTAGGAAAAAACTTTGGCGATGAAGGTGCTGCCCGGTTTGACGAGGGCGAGGCGCGCATCGGGGTAGGCTGGCGTGGCGTAGGAAGTGGAGAGGGAGTTCTGCAGGTCGGTGGAGAGGTCGGCGGTGGCTCCCAGATTGTTGAAGGGATGGAGCGCGACGTTGTATTCGGCGCCTTGGTTGAAATTGCCCAAGGTGTTGTTGCCGACCACGGAGGAAAAGGCGGAGGCGAGGTTGCCTTGCAGGGAATTGAGGTCGGTGGTGGCGAAGGCCTGGGCGATGTGGACGGCGCTTTCCCGCATGGTGGAGGTTTGCATCTGCAGGGCGGTGGTCTGGATCGACGTGCGGGTCGAGTTGATCCGCATCTGGTAGGCGCTGACCACGGCCATGGCCGCGGTGGCCAGGAGCATGAGGCAAATGGGCAGCGTGATCTGGAGGACGAAGCCCTTTTCCCGGCGGCGCCGGGAGATGTCAGAAGCGTTCGGCATAGAAGGTGACCTGGCGGTCTCCCTGGACGAGGGTCAGGACGAGGAGGCCCGCGGCATTGGCGTCGCTGGTATCGGCCACGCCGAAGTTGACGGAGAAGTTAACGTTGGAAGCGGTGGGACCGGCGACGGTCCAAATATTGGAGGGGGTAAAGGCTGCGTTCGCGTTGCTGGACGTGCCGGTGCCGAAGCGCAGGGCATGATTGGCCTGGTCGTAGTAAAGGATGCCGATGGTGTAAAGGCCGGTCGTGTCGCTCTTTGGATAAACCAGGCGGACGGCCAGGCCATTGCTGGCGGTGAGATTGGGGGTGGAGGTGCCGTTTTGAGTGCCGGCGGCGGATGCCAGGGCGTCGGACGCCGAGCCGCCGAAGATGGCGAAGGACTGTGCTCCGGCGACCAGCTTTTGCACGGTCAGGTTCACGGAGGGCATGTCCTGCGTGTAGAAGGAAAGCAGCTGGGAGGCGCGCAGGGCGGCCATCTCGCTTTTGGCGGTCATCATGGAGCCGCCGCTGAGCATGATGCAGAGCGTCAGGCAGATGGCGATTTGGACGAAGAACATGGCGCCGGAAAGTTAGAAGTAGCGCTGTACCGTGCGCTGCTTGGTGTAAACTTTGTCTTGGGTGGTGGTGGAGCGGATTGTCATGTTGAGCGTGACGGTATACGTGTAGGTATTGTTGTTCTGGCTGACTTGGCGCGTCACGCTGTCCGCTTGGAAAATGGGGTCGGCCCGGTTTGTGTAGTAGGCCAGGGGGACGTTGTTGGTCGTGGTGCCGGCAAAGCCGCGCGCCTGCAGGGCGGTGGGAGGAAGGCGGCGCATGAGGGCCGCTTCCCGGTCCAGGTAGGCATCGGCCAGGGTGATGCGCGTCGTCCAGTTCGTGTCGTACATGGCATTCGCCGTGAGGTTGACGGCGGTGAAGGTTACGACGGACAAAAGCACGATCGCCACCGCTGCCTCCACGAGGAGGAAGCCGCGTTGGGAGCGCGCGTGTTTCATGGGTGGAGGGGAGTTACGGGCCGGAATTCCAGACGCCGTCGGTTTGGGTGGAAAGGGCGGCGCCACCGGGGGAAAGGGAGGCCGTGGGGGGATAGACGTTCGGATTCAGGTAGACGTGCTGGTTGCCGTTGTACACGCAGCTGGTGCTTTGAAAGTCAGACAGGCCGTCTCCGCCATTCGGCAGATAGGTGAGGAAGGTGGAATTGCCGAAGGTGATGTTGGCGTAGGTTTCCGTGGGATGGTCGGAAAGGTAGGCGAGTTGCGCCTGCCGGATGGTCTTGAGCGCGGCGCCACATTGCAGGCCGTTCTGGTATTGGCGGTAGTAACGGCCAATGCCGAGGCCCGCCATGCTCATGGCGACGATGAGGGCAATGCCGATCGCCAGCTCGACGAGGGTGAAGCCGGAGGAGGAACGATTACGCACGAAGGAGGATTGCACGGAAAGTGTCCAGGATGCGCGACAGGGGCATGTAGAGCCACAACGCGGAGAGAAGGAAGAATTGGCAGGTTTTCCAGGCCCAGAAGCTGGTCAGAGAGCCATTTTCGGCCGGCTCGATCCATTGGACCCAGAAATTGTCCCGCCGCTTGATGACGGGAAGGTAGGAGATCTGTTCGCGCATCATCCGATCGGTGAAGGAATAGTAGGCTTGCTCGTTCGGGAAGGTGATGGCGAAGCGGTACTTCGAGTCGGAGGGAGGCTGGGAAAGCTGGGCGCCGTACGGGAGGTAGGGATAGCTATTGCACCAGATCACATAGCTAAAGAGGAACCGGGACCGGATCCAGTGATCGAGGCTATTCTTTTGCATTTTTGATGGCCGAACTTGCCAGTTTGCCTAAAAAAGCGCGATCCCGCTTGAAATCGTAACCCGCAGGGACCGGGCGTCCAGCATTCCAGGCAGCATCCGCTTTCTCCAAAGTTTCAAGCATATGCCGAGCCAATTGGCGGCGCTCTTCAGTTTGGAATTTAGGTGTAATATTAAGGAGATTGAACCAAACCCATGCGGCTGCCAAGCCCTGTTGTGGGTTGGTAAGGTCGGTATTCTTAAGGGCTAGAAAGGAAATGCGGCGCATCTCTTCCTGCGCCTTTTCCGAAGGTGGCAGGACGATGGCGGCGGACTCTTCTTCGTGATCTTCCGGCTTATCGCCGGTGGGGGGGATCATTTCCCCTGTCAGGGAAGGGAGGGAAAGGAGGTGAAAATAGGCCTGATAGGCTTGGACATTGGAGGGGCTTAGATCAAAGGCGAGCCGGACCAGAGCTTCGCTCCGTTCCCGATTGTGGAAAAGTTCCGCCCGTGTGGGGGTAAAGGGATGCGTGGTGAGCTCCCGGTAGCGGCGGGACAAAAAATCGCATAGGGAGGCTTTGGCCAAGTAGTGGCTCCACGGCTGGCCGCCGCCATGCCAGCTGACGTCGATCTGGCGGATGAGGATGTCGGTAACGACCTCTCCCACACCGGTCTCTTTGGCAGAGAGAGGATTGAAGCCGAAAGTCATCTCTTGCTGGCGCCAGTTGGAAAGCTGGGGCGTCGGGTTCCATAGTACCAGGTTGGAAAGGCCCAAAACTCCCAAGCTGGCGACGGCGATGGCGGCGTATGTCGCCTTGCGGTGTTTTTGGCGGTGGGGCTGGAAGTTTTGCCATACCGTCAAAATGAGGAGGAAACTCCAAAGCAGGAAATAGCTGAACAGGATGAGGAAGGTGGGAAAGGTCAATGCGCCCCATTGATAGACGATCCGGTCGGTCAGATCGGCAAAACGGTATTGAGGCAGGCAAAAGCTGATAATTTCCAGGGCGATGCGGAAATCCCCCTCGGAACGGACGCGTACTTCGTCCAATCCCAGGGTGAGCCATTGCCCGGCAAAGAGGATAAAGGCGGCCAGCGTGAGCGCCCCGGCGGAACTAACCTCGATCGCCACGCCCAGGCTGAGGCAAACCAGCCCAAAGGCCACGGTGAGGAAGAGGAGGGCCGATTGCAGGTGGATGAGAAACCAGGGCCACGCGGCCATCATGGTGTGGTAGCCGAAGAAAAAGGAGAGGGAGCCGGCGGCCAGCACGGAGAGGCTGCCCAAGAGCAGGATAGGCAGTGCCAGGGCAAAAAGATGGGCGGGGGCGCTTAGGCCCGCGCCACGCCAGAAAAGGTGCTGGAAGCGCTGGCGATGGGCGGTGCCGAGGCGCGCCGCTTCGATGAGCATGCCCGGCAAGGCGAAGAGCCATACGCCGCTCCAGGCGAACTGGGTGATTGCGGTCCCTGCCCAGGACTCTCTCAGGTCGGAGGGGACGACGTTGGGGCTCACCAGGCAGAGCGCGACGATGAGAAGAGGCGGAATCACCCACCAGAGCCGCTGGCGGGTTTCCTGGAAGACGAGGCGGAAAAGAGGAGTGTCCAGCAGCATCAGGCGTCCTGGGAGAGACTGGTGGTGAGAGGCGCGGTAACGGGGGAAATGCTTCCTTCCGCGAGGTGAAGGATGAGCGCGGAAGAAAAGCGGGTCAAATCGCCGTGGGAAGAGATGATCCGGCGGTGGGCGGCGGTGGAGGAATTCCAGAATTCGATCAGGGTTCCTTGCGCGGCCGGGTCGAGGCCGGAAAGGGGTTCGTCGAGGAGGAGCCAATCGATCTGCCGGGACCAGCCCACGGCCTCGGTCAGCAGGACCGACATCTTTTGGCGGTT
Source organism: Verrucomicrobium sp. (assembly GCA_028283855.1). Lineage (NCBI taxonomy): Bacteria > Pseudomonadati > Verrucomicrobiota > Verrucomicrobiia > Verrucomicrobiales > Verrucomicrobiaceae > Verrucomicrobium > Verrucomicrobium sp. The sequence continues at coordinate 240,192 of JAPWJX010000001.1, forward strand.
TCCTTTGGAGAGGATGCCGTAGGGGGTTTGCTGAGGCAGGTCGAGCCGCTTGGCTAGAGTGGTGAAGACGTCCCGGTAGGGGAGCAGGCAGAGAGCATCCAACGCTACGGCGAAGGAAAGCTCGTCGGCCCAGTCGAGCCGTTCCGGCAGGTACAGGGTGTGGCGGAGCGCGGAGAGCGTGTCCGGTGCCCGGTGATGGACGAGGCCCTGCAAGGTCTTGAGGAGAGTCGTCTTGCCGCTTCCGTTGGGGCCGCGCAGGAGGATGAGACGGTGCGCGTCGAAGTCGACCGCTTCGGCGAATGCGGCGACGCGCTGCGCGCCGTTGCCGATGGCTGTGCCCGCGGGGACCCGCACGCTACCCGCCTCCGGTCATCATGCGGGCCGCCATCATGGTGATGGGGAGGTAGCTGCCGATGAAGACGATGCCGATGAGAATGCTGGCGAAGGCGTAGGAAAGGAGGTTCACGGTCTGGCTCAGGCGGTCCATGTAATCGACCGTTTCGTCGTTGTACATCTCCTCGATGTTCTCCAGCTGCGCGACGAGGTCCTTATCCTCCGCCATGCGGACCATGTGGATGAGCTTCTCATCGCAGCTCGTGTTGCGGCGGAGTGCCTCGGAAAGGGCCATGCCGCTGCGGTAATCGGCGGCGGCGCGCTTGAGTTCCGCCCCCATGGGCGTTTTTTGCAGGGCTTGCGCGGCGGTGCCTAGACTCTCCAGGAGGTCGACGCCGTTGCCGTACAGCACCCGGACGGTGGAGAGGAATGTGGCCTGCCGCATTCCCATGACCACCTTCCGGAAGCTGGTGAAGGTGTTCATGAGGAAGTAGACGATCGTGTTCCGGAAGGGGATGGAGAAGATGATCATGAATCCGAAGGCGATGATGCCGCCCACCCCGATGAACCAGGTGTGCCGGACGATGTTGGCCATCTTGAAGACGTAGGCGGAGAACATGTCCGGCTCGATGTGGGAATCGTGCAGCATTTTCTCCACCATGGGGACGATGAGGAACTGGGAGGCGATGAAGAGGGCCCCCATGAAGACGGTGATGCCAACGGGGATCGAGATGGCGCGCCGGGTCTTGGAAATGAAGAACTGCAGGCGGGCGTAGCGGTCGCCCAGCATTTTGAATGAGACGGCCAGGTTGCCGCCTTTTTCACCCGCGCTGATGACGCCGCAGCAGATGCTGTCGAAGAGGCCTGACTTGCTAAAGACGTTGTAGAAGGAGTCGCCGCCCGCCAGCTTGCGCGCCATGTCCATGAAACGGCCTCCCAAAGGGCCCTTGATGCTCTTGGCGTAGAAGCTCATGGCTTCGCTGACGCTGTTTCCCGCGCGGACCATCAGGGCCATGCTGCGGCAGAAGATGACCAGTTCCGTCCGTTTCAAGGGGCGGGTGCCTTCCTTGCCGGCGAACAGGCGCGTCGGTTCGGAGGAGGTTTCCGTCGTCTCCTGTATGGCCAGGACGGTGAGGCCTTTTTTCTCGACGGCCTCGCGCACTTCCGGCTCTTTCCCGCTGCGGGTCTGCTGGGAGGTGCTCCGCGTGTTCGGATCGTAGACGGTGAGGGTGAAGGTGGGCATTTTAGTGGAGGGCCAGGCTGACGACTTCGTTCAGGGAGTAGAGGTCAACCAGGCCGCTTTCGACCAGTTCCAGGCCGACGTCGCGCAGGGAAGGGAGGTCATACTCCGCCTTCATGAAGGTCATTAGCTCGGCGGAGGTGGCGGCTTTGTTGATGAGGTTGCGGATATTGCCCGTGATGGGGATCACTTCCAGGAGGGCTTGGCGGCCGCCGAATCCGCGTTCCCGGCATTCGGCGCAGCCTTTCTTGTTGAGCTTGTTCACCTTCTTGCCGGTCCAGGAGGGGTCGAGGTTGTAGCGCTCGACCTCCCCGGGGGTGATTTCCACGTCCCGGATGGCGCAGGCGGGGCAGAGGGTCTGGACGAGGCGCTGGGCAAAGGCGCCGATGATGGTCTCGCTCACCTGCCAACGTTCCAGGCCCAGGTTGATGAAACGGTCGATGACGAGGGCCGCGGAGGAGGTGTGGACGCTGGTCAGGACCAAGTGGCCCGTGTTGGCGGCCTGGGCGGCCAGGTTGGCGGTCTTGGAATCGCGCACCTCGCCGATGAGGATGATGTCCGGGTCTGAACGGAGGAAGGAGCTGAGATAAAGGGGGGCTTGATCCAGCTGCTTGAGGTTCACCTGCTTCACGCCGGCGATTTCGATTTCGACCGGGTTTTCCAGGGTCAGGATGTTGTATTTGCTCCGGTTGATCTCCTGGATCATCGCGTTGAGCGTCGTCGTCTTGCCGGAGCCGGTGGGGCCGCTCATGACGACGAGGCCTTCCGGGGCGTCCAGGAGGCGGTTCATCCAGAGCTGGACCTTCGGGTGGAAGATGAGGCCGGGGTCGCCGAGCTTCGGGCGGCTGATGTTGCCGTCCAGGATACGGAGGGTGACGTGGAAGCCGAAGTGGGTGGGATGGCGCTCGTAACGGATGTTGATGCGGCGCCCGTTGGTGGAGATGGTGAACCGGCCCTCCATGGGGGTCCGGATCGCGTCGAGCCGGCCGTTGAAGAGGTGGATCATCACCGAGTCGAAGTTCTTGGAAAGGCGCGGCGGGAGGTCGATCTCCCGGTCGATGTCGCCGTCGACGCGGTATTCGTAATAGAAGCGTTCCCGCTCCGTGACGAAGTGGATGTCGGAAGCCCGGGCGGCGAGGCACTCGATGAAGATCTTCTGCAGCCGCTGCTCGATGGCGCCGTCCTGGGGCTCGTCCAGGCTGAAGTCGAGGACGTGGCTGTCCGTATTGGCGCTCTCCACCGTGCTGAGGTCGACGTCGTCCTGGGACTCTGTCTCCGTCTTGACCTCGGAGAGGCAGATGCTCAGGTCCTCGATGGGAATGATGACCTTCTGGACGACGGCCTGGGGAAACTTTTCGCTCAGGAGGTCGGGCAGGAGGTTGTTGTAGGGATCGACCGTGCCCATCGTGACGCAGTTGTCGAAATGGGCGATGGGCACCGCCTGGGCCTCCCGCAGGAAGGTGTTGTCGAATTGGCCGACGAGCTCCTCGTCCCAAAAGCGGTGGGGGCGGCGCAGCACGGGCAGGCCGGTGAGCATGGAGAAGGCGCCGGCGACGTCCTCTCCCGTGGCGCGGCGGCCGATTTCCTCGTCCGTGTAGCCGTTGGCGCTGCCCCACCAGTCGCTGATGGAGCGGGTGACCATGGAAGCGGTCGTCTCGCTCAGCTTGATGCCACATTCGAATTTCATGGCGGATTATTCTCCGATGACGGTGCTTTCCACGCCCAATTGCTGTTCGAAGATGGAGCGGTGGATGTCGGTGGGCAGGTTGATGACTCCCACGGCGCGGGAGGCCGCCTTTTCCGTCTGCAGCGTGCTCAGCCGGCGGCTGGCCAGGTGGGCGATCCACGGATCGCTATGGGCCAGGGTGATGACCCGCTTGGAAAAGCTGATGACGGCCACGCCCAGGTATTGAAGGAGGTTGATGATTTCCTCGTTCTCCTCCTGGGGGAGGGCCAGGCGGTAGTCGGCGGGGATGAAATCCCACCGCTGGTGGCCGAAGAGGGCGCAGGCGAGCTCCCGCGGGATATCCTGGAAGGAGCCGCTTTCCTGCAGCTCGTGCAGCATGGAGAAGGTGAACGCCCCGGGGGCGATTTCCTCCGCCTGGGCCCGCTCGATCAGGGTGGAGAAGGCGGTGTCGATCTGGCCGGGGTTGCCCAGGGCGTTGCGGCGAAGCCAATCGGCGCAATGCTGCCAGGTATCTTCGAAGTTATCGAAGTTAAGCGACCCGAAGGCGCTGCCTGTCTCTTCGGCAGAACTCTTAAGCAGGCCCTCATCCCGGGAGATCTGAAGGCTAAAGCTTTTCACGGCAGATCAATTTTTTTGGGGTGGCGGGACATCCGAGGAGGAGGTCCGTTTATCCATCAAAAGGGTCTTGTCCGGAGGCGGAGCGTAGGGGGCGCGCTTCATGCTTTCCCCGGAGAATTTCTCGCTGACCTGGACGATCGACTCCGCCGCGGCGGGATCGAAGCTGGTGGGAGTGATGACGAAGACCAGGCGCGTCTTTTCGCTGACGGAATCCTTGTTTTTGAAGAAGAAGCTGATGACCGGGATGTCTCCAAAGAAGGGGAGCTTGTTCACGCCCACGTTGTGGTTGAGGGAGTAGAAGCCGCCCAGGAGAAGGGACTTGCCGTCCGGCACGCGGACGGTGCTGGAGGAGCGGGATTCGGCCACCCGCGGCACCTGGTTGGAAGGGGTGCTGGAGCCGGTGGGAACGCTGATGAAGGAGGTGATCGACGCGACGTGCGGGGAGAGAATGAGGCGGATGGTCCCGTCGGGCAGGCAGGTGGGAGTGACGGTCATGGAAACACCCAGCTCGCGGCCCGGGTTGGTGTCGGTCGGGGTCGGGTCGGAGGAGTCGATCTTATACCGGATGGTCGAGGAAAGGGAGATGAAGCTGGAGCCGGTGCTCTGAGCGGTGGCGGGCTGGAACTCGACGACCGGGTAACGATCGACATTGGAGATGAGGCCCGACTCGTTGTCCTCCAGCACCAGGTTGGTGTTGTTGCCGACCTCGACGTTGGAGAGGGTCCGCATGGCGTGGATCAGGGTGGTGATGGCGCCCGGCTGGAGGATGGCGGCGGTGGGGGGCTGGAAGGTGCGGGGGCTGGGAACGGGGGAGGTGTTGCCGCTGGTGCTATTAATGGTGCCGTCGTCGCCGACGTAGCCGGTGGAGCCCAGGTTGAATAGCATGGCCAAGGAATTGGCCGTGCCGAAGGAGATGCTATAGCCGGCGCTGCCCAGGGTGCTGGTCCAGTCGAAGCCGGTGTTCTGCTCGTCGTTGTCGGTGATGCTCAGGATCTGCACCTGGATGTTGATCTGGCGCTTGGGGACGTCGACCTTTGCCAGCCAGTCCAGGATGCCGGTCAGGACGTAGTCGTTGTCCTCGATGAGGAGGACGTTGGTTTTCGGCTCCAGGCGGACCTTGCCCTTGTCCGGGGTCAGCATCGGCTCGATGAGCTTTTCGATGTTGGCCTGGCGCAGATAGCGCAGCTCGTAGGAGATGGAGCGCGTCGGCAGGTTGGGGAGATCCTTCTGGGTGCGGATGAAGAGGGTGGTGCCGTTGTCGTAGGCGACAAGGTTGTAGGACGCGGCCAGGTCGAGGATGGTCTGCCGGGGCTGCTCGGCGTTGATGGCGCCGCTCAAGGTGAGGCTTTCGATGTCCGGGTTGGAAAAGTATTGCAGCCCGGCGCGCTGGGCCAGGACGCGGAAGATGGTGTTCAGCCGCGCGTTGGAGGCGGTGTAAACGGAGCTTTTCGTCTCCACACCCACCTTGCCGGTGGGCGGGGGAGGGGTGGTCATCCGGTCGGGTTCCAGGATGACGGTGACGTTGTCTTCATTGGGAGCCGCCAGAAGAGGCCACGCGCCGGCGCCGAGGCCTGCAAGGAGAAGGGCAAGAAAGAGGCGGCACTTCATGTTTACCCGATTCCTTACCATACTCAGCGCCGCTCTTGAAGGGTTATTCCAGGAATATCTTCCAGCCCCTCGGGCTTGGCGTTGCCGGTGTTGAGCTGGAGGGTGTCGTTTTCCTGCGGGATGCTGAGGGAGGTGACGTGGTGATCGACGGGGTTTTCGAAGACGATCGTCGTCGGCTTGATTTCCTTTACCCGGGCCTGGGTGGTGAACGCGCCGGTCTGCATGATGACGGTGTCTCCCAGGAAGATGTCCCGGCCGTTGAGGACGGCCATGTTCTCCTGCGGGGAGATCATTTCGATCCGCAGGGAGCGGACTGCCTGGAGGAAGTAGTCGATGACCGGCTCCGGCGCCTTTTCCACCTTGGGCGCCTGCAGCTGTTTGACGGCCAGGGGGCCGTCCGGGGAGTTGTTGAAAATGTCGCGGCCGCGATCGGGAATGGAAAGAAAGGCCAGCTTGGCGCGCAGCGCCTCGAGCATTTCCGGCTCGGCGATCTTGGGATTAGTCATCGCGTCCAGAAAGGGGAAGTCGAGGGAGGAGAATTTGTCGGCTTCGGGAGGCGTCTTGGCCGTGGCTGCGGCCGCCGTTTTTCTTGCCGCCGCGGGAGAGCCGGGCGAAGCGGCGGGGGCTGCGCTGCGGATCGGGGCGGGGGCGTTGGAAGGCGTCGGGTTGGGGAGGGGGGGTGCCGTGGAGATGGTGGCGGGATTGGCGGGGGGAGGGGCTGGTCTGGGCCCGCCGGGCCGGGGGGTGTGGGCCATGCCGGGAGTGCCCGGCCGGGGGGCGGCCTGGGCGGGGCGCGTAGAGGAAGCCTCGGGAGTGGTCGGGAAGACGTCGACCGGGGGGACGTCCCCGCTGTCTGCCAGGGCGGCGCAAGGCAGCAGTCCGACAGCCAATCCCAGGGCAATGCTTCCTAGCCAGACGCCTCTCATGGAATGGGCGGGATGTTCAGCACGCCGTAATTGAGGGTCAAGGCCAAAGGCTGGTCGACTTGGCCCGGCTGGGTGCCCGGGGAGTTGTTGGCCAGGACGAAGCCGGTGACGAAGAGGGAGGGGTTGGCTTGCTCGAGGGCGTAGGCGGTCTTCAGCAGGGTATTGTAGCGGCCGACCAGCTGCAGGTTGATGCTGGAGCTGGTGAATTGCTTCATGGCGGTCAGGGAGGCGTTTTCTTCCCCGAAGCCCAGCCGGTATTGGAGGACGGTCTTGTCGATCCCGTAGCTGTTCAGCAGGTTCAGCATGCTGGGGATGGAGGTGCGGGGCTTGATGGTGTGCAGGCGCTGCAGGATCTCTTTATGGGGTTGGTAGGCGGTGACCTTCCGCTGGGTGGCGTTGATGTCGTTATTGATCGCCGTCAGTTTGGTGTGGAGCTTTTCGTGCTCGGCGATGGAGGTTTGGAGGTCGTCGTAGAAATAATAGATGCCGATCAGGATGACGATCGGCAGCACGCCGCCCAGGAAGGCGAATTGGGTGAGGGCCTTCTGGTAGTTCATGGGGCGACGGGCTGGAGGGCGAAGGCGTCCTTCGAGTCCAAGGTCAGGGTGATGACGATGGTGAAGCTGAGGTTCTTCTTGCCGTTTTGGCTGCCGGGGGCGGAGGAGGCCGAGTTGGAAACGGTGACTTTCAGGTTTTGTTTCTTGGAAGGGACGTAGGCGGGATAGTTGTACTGCGTGGCCACCTCGGTCAGGAGCTTGTTGACTGCTTCCGGATCGGTGAGGGAGACCAAAGCCGCCTGCGCTTCCGGGGTCGTTTCCCCGTTGATCGTCCAGCTTCGCTCGATGCCGATGGGGCCGCCTTTGCTGGGCAGGGCGCGGAAGTCGTAGTGGACGTCGGTGACGTAGATGCCGGAGTCGGCCGGGATGAGGCGGGTGAGGAAAAGAGCGCCTAGGGCGTAAGAGCTACGGGGGACCAGCAGGTTTTCCAGGGCCTGGTAGCTGGAAAGGGTGTTATGCAGCTGCTGCTGGTTTTTGGTCCGGTCATTGATCATGACCTGGGTGGTGTTCCAGGAGGGGGCCTGGACTGCCTGCATGTAGCTGTAGCCCAGGAAAAGCCCCGCGGCGATGGCCCCCAGGCAGCAGAGGATCAGTGCGGGAATCAGGAGCTTCACCGTTCGGGTGACGGCGATGGGCGCGATGGCGGCCAGGCGGTCGGGCTGTAGCTGGTGGAAATCGCCGGCGCAGGCATCGTGCAGGCTCTTCGGATCGCCGGTTTTCCAGAAACCGTCCATCCAGAAAAGATGTTCGGGCATTAGTCCGGTGGTTTCCCCTTTCACCCCGGCGGCTTGCAGCTTTTCGGCGAAGGCCGCCTCGTCCAGGACTTCCAGGCAGCCGGTGTCGAAGAGCGGCGCGGGCTTGTCCTGGTGGGCGGCGGTGAGGGCCTCGACGCACTGGCTGGAGGTGGAGGCGCCGCAAGGGATGATGCCCAGGCCGGGATCCTTCAAGTCGCTCTGCAAAACCACTTCCTTGATGAGCTGGGCCAGGTCCGGATGGAAGGTGTCGCTGATGTGCTCCACGGCGCGGAGCATGAGGGGCTCACCCGTTTCGCTGAACGAGATGAGTGCCATGAACCCGTCGTATTGCGCCCAATAAAGGAAGCTTTTGTTGCGGGTCGTCAGCTTGGAGATGGCCTGCGCGATGGCGGTCGTTTCCAGCACGGCGGAGAAAACGGACAGGGAATAAAGGCCGGAGGAGGCGGCGTTAGCCATCGCCGCGTCGAGCGGCTCCCAGAGGGAGCGTTGGCAGCGTAGGGCGGTGGGGGTCGGCTTGGAAAAGGGCGTGTCGATCCAGGTCCAGCTGCTCTTCTGCTCGGCGATATTCTCGGAGATGATCCGCTCCGGCGCGGAGATGAGGAGGGCTTCCCGCGGGACCTTCAGGTCGGCGGGGGGGCGCATGATATTCGTGCGGACCTGGGAGGCTTGATGAAGGACCACTTCCAGGTAATCCGGCTTCACTCCGGCGGCCCGGGCGGCTTCCTGGAGTTTGGCCGTCATCTCCGCCTGGTCCTGGAGGGATTTAATCCCGAGGGCGGGGCCGGGCGTCCAGCGGTTGTCTTTTACCCGCTGGATGAGGGAGCCGATGGTCTGCTGGCCGACGCGGATGTGCCAGCGGGCCTGGACAATGGGACTGCCGTTGGGCCGACGGCTGACGGAGGACTGCCGGAGGGCCTGACGCACGGCGCCAAAGCTGGAAAGCTCGGCGAGCGGGCGTAGCATCATGATCTATTAGAAAGCCTTCTAAGCCGCAGGAATCATTCCAAATCGGCCTTCGAACCGTCTTCCATCATAGCGTCGCGGGCCGCTCTTTCGTCAATTAAATTGTGGTCCTGGAGCGAGCGGATGGAGTGGTTCCATTCCACGTTAAACGGTTTGCGCAGGAATTCGCGCAGCGCCTGGGGGGTGGAGAGGAACTTGGAGATGGCCGGGCGGGCCGAATCCTTGTTCATCATGAACTCGCAGGCCAGGGTGCGGCCTTCCCCATTTGCCCGGGGCAGCAGGCCCTGGCTAAGGACGAAGAGGAGCGCGTCGGCGCAGGCGGAGAGGATCTGCGGCCCGCGCTCCGCGGGGAAGAGTTCCGTGATGCGGCGCAGGGTGCTGGCCACGCCGCGGGTGTGGAGGGTGGCCAGGACGAGGTGGCCGGTCTGGGTCGCTTCCAGACAGGTCTGCATCGCTTCGGCATCCCGGATTTCGCCCAGGAGGATGATGTCGGGCCGCTTGCGGAGGATCGACCGGAGGCCGTCGCCGAAGGAGGAGACGTCCCGTCCCACTTCTTGCTGCATGACGGCGCCCTTTCCGTTCTCGTCGTAAAGGATTTCGATCGGGTCCTCGATGGTGACGATCTTCTTCGGATAATTCATCCGGATGTGGTCGAGGAAGGCGGCCAGGGTGGAGGTCTTGCCGCTGCCGGTGGGGCCGGTGATGAGGCCCAGGCCGCTTTTTTTGAGCAGGAGGGTCTGCAGACTGCTGACGACCGCTTCCGGCAAACCTAGGTTTTCAGGGGAAGGGGGGTAGCCCGCCATGACGCGGCAGGTCATGGAGAGGCCCGTCTCGCACAGGTAGGCGTGGACGCGGACGCGGGGCGTCCGCCCGTTGACGGTCATTGGAATGGTGCAGCCGAAGTCGGCGCAGCGGGCCAGAAGCATCTGGTGCTCCAGCTGGTCCATGTGCGTGGCCTGCGCGGAGGGATCGGTGCTGGTGAACTTCCAGGAAAAAAGGACCGCCAGCATGCCGACGATGAGGTCCTGGTTCAACACTCCCCATTTTTCCCCCGGCATGACGCCTTTGCCCGTGTTCAGGGAGACGGGGCGGGTCGGCACCGCGTCGAAGTCGGACGACTTCGTGGTGAAACATTCGGCGATAACTTCCTTAAGCGTCTGCTCCGCCAGCGCGCGGGCTGTGGGATTGCCAAACGCGGAGACAAGGAAACCGGGATTAAGGGTTTCGTGCGATCCGAGGCGCCAGTGGCTGACGGGAAGGGCGGGAGGTTCCATGCGAGGAGTGGATTAAGAGGAAAAAGGAGAAAAAAGAAGGCTGAAATCTCCCTTTCGGAGATTTCAGCCTTCCAGATTAAGCACGGATGAAAATCAACCGGCTAAGCCTTTAGTAAGAGGCGAGCTGTTTGGTGGTCGGGGTGTGGGGGGAGCCCGTGCCGGCCCAGTCACAGGTCACGAAGGCGACACCCGCGACGGGAATATTGGCGGCAGGAGTATAGACGCCACCGGAGGGGCAGGAGGGCTGGACCGGGAAAAACGAAGTCGTATTGCCCCAGAGGACCGCCAAGCCGGTTAAACCGTTGCCATCGGAGAAGCCGGAAACCGGATCGCCGTCATTTAGATTCTGCAGATTTTCAATGGAACGCACGGCGTCCTGAACCTGTTTTTGGATGACGATGCAGAGGCTCTTGTTGGCCTGGGCCCGGAAGTACGTGGCTGACTGGGAAATACCGAGGGCCAGGAGGGTGATGATCGCGATGACGATCGCGATTTCAACTAGCGTGAAGCCCCGGGCGGAGCGGCGGGGGGAGTGCAGCAGGGATTTTTTCATGGGGTTTTGCTTAGGGTTTTACTGAGTTTTTGGGGGTTGTTTAGTGGAAGCTCTAAAGGGGGCAATGAAGGATCGGTCTTCGTATCGGCAAGTCCTTGAGAAAATGAAGCAGAATTCATGCAAGCTTGGAGAGATTTTATGTCGGAAAGCAAACGGCGGCGGGTTTCCCGCAAGTCGTTGACCTCTTTTTGCAGGGCCGCCCGCCGCAATTCCATGGTTTCCATCTCCCGCGAGGAGGAGACGACGACTTCCCCGCCGGGGGTGACCCGGACATCGAAGCCGACCCGCTGGAGGGGGACGATGTAATTGGCCATCTTGAAGCCGACCGGACGAACGGTGATTTCGACGTCACCCCCCGCCATATGGGCGGCCTCCCGCAGGCGGGCGAACTCGCTTAAGGAGAGGTTGAAGCGAAGGGGGCCGTTGGGGACCTGATAACCGAACTGGGCTTCATAGTCGCCGGGAGTGAAGGATTCCTGGGAGAGAGCCGGAGAAACACCGGAGATCTGCGTGGTGGGAAGAGGCGAGGCGACGTCGATCGTCGGGGAGATGGCGGGCTTTGTCTCCGCGAAGGCGGAGAGGGCGCCCAAGACAAGAAGAAGGGCCGGCAGGGAGGGGCGGGGCATTCTCTTCTTGGATCGTGGCATGGCCGATCAGGGGGCCGTCTCTTCTTTCTTGGGGGCCGGGACGCCGCGCTCGTGGCGCTCCAGCTCGAATTTGGCCCGGCTGAAGACGGCATAGGGCAGGATCAGGGGGACGATGGAGAGCCAGCCCGGCAGCCGCGCCAGCATGAAGAGAAGGATGAGAAGGCAGGCGATCGTCGAGGAAGCGATAAATTGGAGGATGAACTTGCGCCGCAGCTGGTCCGCCGCATTGAAGCGCTGCCGCAGGCGCGGCGGCAGGATAGGAAAGACCTGAAGGGTGGGGGCGGCCAGGCTGCTTTGGATAGAGGCGCCGGGGAAAACCTTTTGCAGCGCCTCGGTCATCAGGGGGCGTTCCGCGTCCGCATTGATGACGACGATGTAGGGTTCCGCGCCATTGGTAACGGTCAGGAATTGGGCGCCCGCGGTGCGCTGGCGGAAGGGGCCGCACGCCACGGCCAGCGCCAGCGTCTGGGGCTGGAGGCTATTTTCCGTCACCGCCTGGTAGAACTGCGGCTCGCTGGAAAAACCGAGCGCGCTAAGGAAGCCCTCCCGGGCCAGGAACATTCCCTGAGGCACGGTGAGACGGGCAATGGGGGAGCCGTCAGACCATTGGGTAGGTAAAGATACCCAGGGACCGCGCGTCGTGAAGAAGGCAAGGATGTCCCCTCGCTCCACGGCGGAAGCCAACGGCTGGAGGGATTGCCAATCGGGCATTGAATGTGCTATACCATAATCACGCAGACGATCGACAAATAATTTATGACTGGTCTTGGCAAATTGCTGGGCCTGGCCCGCAAAGAAGGAGACGGGAAAGAGGAAAAAGACGGCGCGGCGACGCCGAAGGAAGCTCCGTCGGCTAATTCGTCTGCCTCCAAAAAACGGACCCGCCACCCGAAGGAAATTCCCTTCATCGCCCGCGACGATTGGGGCAAACTCCGCTTCGACCTGGCCAAGGGCAGCAAGCAGATCATCGGCGAGAAGAACCGCCCGCTCCTGTGGGAGGATCTCTACAAGCACATGGGAGTCGTCGGCGGTTCCGGTTCCGGCAAGACCTTCACCGTCCTCAACCAAGTCTTCCGCGAGCTCTTCCGCGCCACCCACATTCCCGACGGGCCGGATCGCGAGAAGCTCAAGCCCGGCGGCCTCATCATCGAGGCGAAGGGTGACTTCCCCGAGAAGCTCTGGACCCTGAGCAAGCTCTACGGCCGGATGGACGACACCATTTTCTTCGGCCCCACCCACCCCGTCAGCTACGATCCCTTCCGCGATCCGACGGAAGACCCCACCATGCGGGCCAACAAAATGCTGACCCTCATGCTGGCCCTCAACGACGGCCAGCGCTCCGCCGACCCCTTCTTCGACAAGGCGGCCCTGGAGCTTTTCACCAACATCTTCTGCATGCACCAGAAGCTCACGGAGGCGAAGGTCGAGGGCGTGCAGGCCATGAGCTTCTCCTACCTGGGCATGATGCTCAGCGACCGCGGCAACCCGAAGAACCTCGACGAAGTCACCGCCTCCCGCAACGCGGAGGAAGCCGCCGCCCGCGCCTACGAGAACAACGTGCCGAAGTGGCTCGACGAGACCAACGCCGTCATGGAACGGGTCAACGCCCTGCGCTTCCGCCTCCAGGAAATCGAAGGCGTCGCCCGCGAGATCCTGGACCGGGAGCAGGCCGTCGCGCAAAAGAAAGTGGAGACGACCCTCTCCGCCGCCGAGCGTATCTGGCGCAAGCGCCTGGCCATCCGGGCCCGCACCCTCCACCGCCAGACGGAAGAGGCCCTCACCACGCCGCGCCCCAATTACGACGAGCAGCCGCCGACCTCCCTGATCGAAGACCTGGAAATCTTCCAGAAAAACGCGCACGGCTTCCTCGTCGAGCATCCCGACTTCGAGCCCTCCACCGTCGTCCCCCTTCTGGCCAACCTGGGCGACCGCATCCGGCCGCAGCTGGAGCGGATCCTGGCCGCCGGCGAGGAAATCCGCGGCCTGCTGGACGAGGCCTCCCACCGCGACCCGAAGGAAGGGCCCTTCCCGCTGGTCCCCTTCTTCCGCGAAGTCCTCAACACCTTCGACGGCGTCCGCTCCTCGCTGGAGACCTGGGGACGCATGTGCACCGACCAGGACAACGCCGCCCTGCGTTGGGCCAACATCCTGAAGAAGAAAGTCACCCCCAAATACGGCCTCCTCAAAACCCTCCTGGAAAAATACGAAAAGGTCCTGCGCGACGAGGCCCAAGCCCGGGGCGAGGACCCGTCTCCCGATCCCGTCGCCGAATACTTCACCGGCACCTATTTGAACGTCGCCAACGACCGCACCAGCGGCAGCGTCGCCATGACCGCCACGAACATGGTCGGCCTCCTCTCCAAGGCGCCCTTCAACCAGCTCTTCTCCTGCAACCCCACCTTCGACATCCTCGACATCTTCCAGAAAGGGAAACTCCTTTGCCTGGACATGCCGTTCGCCTTCTACCGGGACAGCGCCCGTCTGGCCGCCGTGCTCCTGAAGATGGACTACTTCCGCGCCACCGTCGCCCGGCAGGCCCTGGGCCTCCAGATGGAACGGCCCGTCTTCTACCTGGTGGACGAGTTTGCCACCGTCGCCACGAACGGCGACTGGACGGGTGAAGCCGCCTTCTTCGACAAATGCCGCGGTTCCAAATGCGCCTGCATCATCGCCTTTCAGTCCCTGCCGATGCTCAGCAAAAAATTCTCCCAGGCGGAAGTCGACGCCATCATGACCAACATGCAGACGCTGATCTACATGCGCAACGACGACCCGACGACCAACGAGCGCGCCTCCAAGAGTTCCGGCGTCTACCAGCGCGCCATGGGCGGCCTCAAAGGCGGCGCGGGCGAATTCGCCTTCAACACCAACCGAAGCTTCGGGGCGGAAGCCTTTTCCATCACCTTCAGCGTCGACCAGAAAATCCCGGCGCCCGTCTTCCGCACCTTTAAAGTGGGCGAATGCCTGGCCGTGCTGCCGCCCGAATTCGGCGGCAACTACTTCCGCCGCCAAGTCACCTTCCTGGGCGACCCCCTCAACCCGCTCGAAAACGACGGCTTCCCCATGCCGGGCGGCCCGCGCGTCATGAAGCGGGAAGAAGAGCCCAGCCAACCACCCGCAACGCAACCCCAACCCTAAGGAATTAAGGAACCCATCCTATGATGCCCGATTCCAGCAAGCCGGTAGATTGGTATCTCCTGGCGGGCTTGATCTTCATCCTCGTCGCCGGCGCCTGCACGATCGCCGGGGACAAAGCCTGTTTTCTCCAGGAGCCGACGAACGACCTCCAGCGCCTCATCGGAGTCCCCACGCTGATCGCCTATGAGGTTACCCACCAGCGCGCCGGGGCGGCCCTGGGCGCCTTCATCTTCTGGGGGGTCACTTACGGGCTAATCGTCTTCATCTGCCTGCGGCTCATCATCAACAAAGTCCTGCTTCCCAGCCAGCTCCGCTCCATGGTGAAGGCGGAGCGCCTGCAGACCTACCTGAAGAACAAATACCGCGACGAAATCCCCGAAAGCGACCACCACCTCTAAAAGAAGGGGACGGAAGCAGAAAGCGGGAAACCAAGTCCCGCGAACACATTCAACGAAGGGGGGCCGCGTTGTCGTCTATGGAAGCGGGAGTTCCACCTAGCCGAACTCTAGGTGGCAGAACTGAAAGAAAAAAGCTAGAGGCTCCTTTAGAAAGGGAGCCTAGCGATGGTGCGTGTCGTTGCTGCTGACGGGTCCCTCAATGGCGCCACCCTTGATGGTCCAAGTCTTGGCGGCCTTGATC
>JAPWJX010000002.1 GCA_028283855.1 Verrucomicrobium sp.
GCAGCTCGGCCGCGGGGACCTGGGCGATCTGCTGGGAGAGCTCGTCTGTCAGCTCGGGAAGCTCGCGGACCTTGATCTGCTTCAGGGTCACCTCGTAGCTGCCGGGCTTGTTCTTGAGGGCCTCGATGTCGATGTCTTCCGGGAAGGTGACGGTGATGGTGCGGGTCTCGCCCACGTTCATGCCGACGAGGGCCTGGGTGAAACCGGGCAGGAAGTAGTCGGGCCGGATGGCGATCCACTGGCCGTTGCCGGAGACGAGCTGGCGGGCCTCGGGAGCGACTTCGGAGAGGGGCTTGCCCTCGACGGTGCCGGCGTAGTCGATGACGGCGAAGTCATCTTCCGCCAGCGGGCGGGCGGGTGCGTCGACGAACTTGCCGTATTGGGAACGCATCGCGTCGATCGTCTCCTGCACCTCGGCGTCGGTGACCTCAACGGGCTGGGCCTTCACGGTCAGGCCTTTGTAGGCGGGGAGAGGGAATTCAGGGGCGATGTCGACCACGGTGGAGAAGCTCAGGGAGAGGCCCTGCTGGTAGCTGACGTCCTCCATGCTGGGGGAGCTGACGACCTGGAGGTTGCGCTTTTTGCAGGCCTCGCGGTAGGCCTTCGGGACCAGGGTGCGCTGCAGCTCGCTCTCGATCTCCTTCTGGTATTTCTTGAGGATGACGGCGCGGGGGGCCTTGCCGGGGCGGAAGCCGGGGATGCGGGCAAAGGAGGCGAACTCCTGGGCCACCTTGTCGAACTCGGCGTTGACCTCGTCGGCCGGAACTTCGACGCGGAGCCGCTTGCGGCAGGAGGAAATCTCTTCAATGGTCACGTTCATAGGAACTGGTCATTAAAGCGGGCCGCCGGGCCCGGGTCAATCCCCGGGTCCTTTATCAGCGCCAGGCTTCCTGGAAGAGGGACTTGGCGTTGTCGATGAAGGCGTGGATCTTGGCGTGGTCCTTGAAGCCCGCCGCGTCTTTCAGGCCGGAGTTGGCGTCGACGGCGAAGGGCTTCACCGCGTGGATGGCCTCCTGGACGTTCTCCGGCGTGAGGCCCCCGGCCAGGATGACGGGAATAGGATAGCGGCTGACGACGCGGCGGCTGATCGACCAGTCATGGACCATGCCGGTGCCGCCGATCTGGCCGGTCTCCGCGTTGAGGCTGTCGACGACGAAGCCGTCCACGAACTTGTAATAGGGTACGCCTGACTCGACGCTGGCCTCGTCGATGATGTGCAGGGACTTGAGGATGCGCAGGTGGGGGCGTTTGTCCCGGATGATTTGGAGTTCCGCCGGGGGAATTTGGCCGTGGAGCTGGAGGGTGTCGACGCAGGCCTCATCCACCAGGGGCAGGATCTCCTCCGCGCGGGAGAAGTGGGTCACCATGACCTTGCTGATGAAGGGGGGCAGGCGGCGGATGATCTCGGCGGCCTCCGCGGCGGAGATGAAATCGGTGCTGGTGTGGCGTTGGCCGACGAGGAAGCCGATGGAGTCGGCCCCCCAGCGGATGGCCGAGAAGGCGTCCTCCAGACGCTTAATGCCGCAAATTTTGACGCGAACCATGGCGGTGGGTTAGTCGGTGTCGGCGGTTTCCAGCTTGGCCCCGCCGCGTTGGTAGGCCTTGCAGATGCCGCGCTTGGATTCCCGTATGAAAGCAAGGAGCTTGCCGATTTCCGCCCCTTCCAAGTCGGCCTCGATCCGTTCCAGGGCCTGGGTGACGTTGAGGCCTTGCCGGTAAAGGAGGCTGAAGGCGCGGAAGATGTTGCGCCGGGCGGATTCCGGCAGGCCTGCCCGCCGCAGGCCGACTCGGTTGAGGCCGGAGACCTGGTTTAGCTCCGGCGACATGCAGTAGGGGGGCACGTCTTTTCCCACGGCGCTGCCGCCCCGGACGATGGCCAGCTCCCCGATGCGGACGAACTGGTGGACCACCGCGCCGCCGCCCATGAAGGCCCGGTCCTGCACCTCCACGTAACCCGCCAGAAGGACATTGTTGACGATGGTGGCGCGGTCGCCGATGCGGCAGTTGTGGCCGACGTGGCAGCCGGTCATGAGGAAGTTGTGGCTGCCGACGCGGGTCTCGCTCCCCGGCTTGGTGCCGCGGTGGAGAGTGGCGTATTCCCGGATGACGTTGTGGTCGCCAATGACGAGGCGGCTGGGGTTTTCCGGATCGGCCTTATAGGCGTGGTCCTGCGGCTCGGCCCCCAGAATGGCGCCGTAGCCGACTTGGTTCCCCTGCCCCAGCACGGTGCCGCCGGTGACGACGGCATGGGCGCGGATCTCGCAGCCGTCCCCGACGATGCACCCGGCGTCGACCACGGCCCCGGCACCGACGCGGACGTCCTTCCCCAGCCGGGCGGCCGGATCGACATGGGCGGAGGGATGGATCATAGGAGGCCGTGCTCCTTGAAGCTGAAGTAGGAGGCCGCGCCCAGGATGACGTGGTCCAGGAGCGGGATCTGCATGAGGGCGGCGGCCTCCGCGAAAATGCGGGTGACCTGGCGGTCGGCCACGGAGGGGCGGGGATCGCCGGAGGGGTGGTTGTGGGCCATGATGAGGGAGTGGGCGTTGCGGGCGACGGCCGCGCGCAGCCCCTCGCGCGGGTGGAAGAGGGATTCGTCGAGCAGCCCGCGGCTGATCTCCTCCACCGCGATGAGGCGGCGCTTGGCGTTGAGCAGGATGACGCGGATCGACTCGTGGGGCAAGAGGCGCATTTCGTCCCCCAGAAGGGCCTGGACTTGCTGCGGCGTCTCGATCGGCTGGGCGGCGGCCTCCGTCTGGGAAAAACGGGCCCCCAGGCCGAAGGCGGCGACGAGCTGGAGGGCCTTGGCCGGGCCGACTCCCTTGATTTTGGAAAGGTCGGCCACGCTGGCGCGGCCCAGGCTTTCCAGGCCGCCGAAGCGGTGCAGGATTTCCTCCCCGATCTGAAGGGCGGAGGCCCCCTCCCGCCCGGTGCGCAGAAGGATGGCGATAAGCTCGGAGGTCTTGAGCGCGGCGGCGCCGTGCTTTAGGAGGCGCTCGCGGGGGCGCTCCTCATCGGGCATCTCCCGGATCCGCTGGGCGGCGCTCATCATGACCGGCCACTATATAAGGTTGCAGCCGTCCTTTCAAGGACGGGGGCACCAGGGCGGTGACGAGGATCCGGTCCCCTTCATAGGAAAGCTCCAGGACGGTCCCTTCCCGGTGCAGCTCGGCGGCCAGGGAGGTTTCATGGTTCGGCAGGGAGAGGGAGACCTGGCAGCGCCGGGCGGAGAGCTGCCGGGCGATTTCCGCCAGGAGCGCCTCCACCCCCTCCCCGGTGGCGGCGGAAAGGGCGACGGCCTGGGGGTGCACCTCCAGGATGCGGCGAGCGGCTTCCGGGGCGGCTTCGTCGGTCTTGTTGAAGACGAGGATGACGGGCTTTTCGTGCGCGTCGATCTGCCTTAGGACATCCTGCACGGCGGCGATCTGCTGCTCGTATTGCGGGTGGGAGAAGTCGATGACGTGGAGGAGCAGGTCGGCCTCGCGGACTTCCTCCAGGGTCGCCTTGAAGGACTCGATCAGGTCGTGCGGCAGCTTCTTGATGAAGCCCACGGTGTCGGTCCACAGGACGCGCTGGCGGTCCGGCAGCTCGGCGACGCGGGTCGTCGGGTCTAGGGTGGCGAAGAGCTTGTCCTCCGCCAGGACGCCGGAGCGGGTGACGAGGTTGAAGAGGGTCGACTTGCCCGCGTTGGTGTAGCCGACCAGGGAGACGACGGGCCAGTTATGCCGCGCGCGGCCCTGCCGCTGGATGGAGCGGCGCTGGCGGACTTCCTGCAAGTCGCGCAGGAGGCGAGCGATCTTTTCCTGCACGCGGCGGCGGTCGACTTCCAGCTGCGTCTCGCCCGGGCCGCGGGTGCCGATGCCGCCGGACTGGCGGGAAAGGTGGGTCCACATGCGCGTCAGGCGCGGGAGGAGGTATTTGAGCTGGGCCAGCTCGATCTGGAGCTTGCCTTCCTTGGTCTTCGCCCGCTTGGCGAAGATGTCGAGGATCAGCTGCGTCCGGTCGATGATTTTACGCCCGACGACCTGCGCCAGGTTGCGGCTCTGGGCGGGGGAAAGCTCGTCGTCGAAGACGACGGCCTGGACCGACTTTTCCTTGCAGCGGTCGGAGATTTCCTGGGCCTTCCCCTTGCCGATATAGTAGGGGGCGGTGGGCTGCGGGAGGCGCTGGAGGACGGTCTCCTCCACGGTGCCGCCGGCGGTCTCCACCAGGGAGGCCAGCTCATGCAGGGAATCGATGGAATGGAAGTCGTCCTGAGGGACGCTCTGCCCCGTGCGTTCGAGGCCGACCAGAAGGGCCTTTTCCTGGGGGGAAGAGGGCGTGGTGGAAAAACCGTTCATGCAGCCGCGCGAAGGCGCGGAACGGTCACGCGGAGGCGTTCACCGGGAGCAATCATCAACGATTCCAATGTTGCCTCCCTTTTGAACCATGTCAACTGACGGCGCGCATATTGGCGCGTCTCGTCGACGATTTTTTGCCCCACGGCGGGCAGGTCTTGTTCCCGGGATCCGGCCTCGATCCAGGAGGCCAAAGAGCCATACCCCAGGGCGGGGCAGGCCCGCAGCGCCACGCCCCCCCTCTCCTTCAGGAGTGTCTCTACTTCACCCGCCCATCCGGCGGCCAGCATCGCCTCGACGCGGGCCGCGATGAGGGCGCGGAGGTCGTCCCGCTCCCGCTGTAGGAAGAAGGCGCGGTAACTGCCGGGCGGCAGGAGCGGCGGCGCCTGCTCCGCCTGCCAGGCGCGCAGGGAGCGGCCCGTGGCCTCGATCACTTCCAGGGCGCGCTGGACGCGGCGCGGGTTGTTCCAATCGAAGCCCTCCGGCTGGTCCGGGTCGAGGCGGCGGAGCCGTTCCCGGAGCGTCTGGGGGGGCAGCGCGGCCAGCTCCTGCCGCAGCGCGGGCGGCGCGGCGGGAGCGGGGCTGAGGCCCTGCGTCAAGGCGCGGAAATAAAGGCCGGTGCCGCCCACGACGTAGAGGGGCCGTCCTGCCTCTTGCTTGAGAAACGCGGCAGCCGCAGCCAGGTAGCGGGCGGTGTCGAAGCGTTCCCACCACGGCGCCAGGTCCAGGCCGCCATGGGGCACGCGGGCCCGTTCCGCCGCCGTCGGCTTGCCGGTGCCGATGTCGAGGCCCTGGTAGACCTGCATCGCGTCGAGGGAGAGGATCGCGCCGCCGTCTTCCTCCGCCAGGGCCTGGGCCAGGGCGCTCTTCCCCACGGCGGTGGGGCCGACGAGGAAGACGATCCGGGTCATTTCACTGAGCGGCGGCCGCCGTTCCGGCCGTCCGCAGGCGGTAGCGGACGGCGGCTTCCCGCAGGGCCGCGCCCAACTCGGCCTCCGGCTGGGCGAACTTCGGGCGGAACCAGGGGAAAAGGCCCATCAAATCGTGGACGACGAGGATCTGCCCGTCGCAGGCCTGGCCCGCGCCGATACCGATGGTGGGGATGGAAAGACGGCGGCTGACGGCCTCCGCCACGGCGGGGACGACCAGCTCCAGGACGACGGCGGAGGCGCCCGCCTCCTCCAGCGCGGCCGCGTCGGCCTCGATCCGCGCGGCCTCCTCCCCGTTCTTTCCTTTCACTCGGTAGCCGCCTTCTTCCCGGACCGACTGGGGGAGCATGCCGAGATGGCCGACAAGAGGGATGCCCGCGCCGACGATGGCCTTTACCTGCGGCAGGAAGTCGCGCCCGCCCTCCAGTTTCACCGCGTCGGCCCCCGCATCGACGAGGGCGCGGGCGGCGGCCAGTGCCTGGGCCGCGTCGCCGTAGGTGCGGTAGGGCAGGTCGGCGACGACGAAGGCTTCCTTCACCGCCCGGGCCACGGGACGGGTATGGTGGATCATGTCGGCCAGGGTCACGGAGGTCGTATCCTCATAGCCCAGGACGACCATGCCCAGGGAGTCGCCGACGAGGATGAACGGGATCCCCGCCTCATCCAGAAGACGGGCGGTGGGGTAATCGTACGCGGTCAAGGCGGCGATCTTTTCACCCCGCGCCTTCATGGCGCGCAGGTCGGAGGGGGTAATCTTAGAGGGCATGAAGAAGCTGGGAAATGGTGGAGGCCCGTCCGGGCAGGACCAGGTCAGGGACGATTTCGGAAAGCGGTTCCAGGACGAAGCGCCGATGGGCCATCCGGGGATGCGGGACGATCAGGTCCCCTTCCTCGATCCGCTCCTGGCCGAAGTAAAGGAGGTCCAGGTCGAGGGGCCGGGGCGCGTTGCGGACACTCTCCGTGCGGCCTTCTTCCCGCTCGAAGGTTTTAAGCCGCTCAAAAAGGGCTCGGGCGGTGCCGTCATAGTCGATCTCCGCCACGGCATTGAGGAAGGCGCCGGACTCTTCCGGGCAATCGACGGGGGCCGTCTCCACCACGGAAGAGGCGCGGAAATGGCCGCTGGAAAGGCTTTGCAGAAAGGCCATGCCGCGCGCGATGTGACGGGCGCGGTTGCCCAGGTTGGAGCCGAGTGCGATGCCCGCTTTCAAGGGGTTCTAAGATGCCACGATGAATCGCGGCGGAAAGAAGAATCTGGATAAGAATATATCATTAATAATCAACGCGTTAAGGTTAATTTCAGGATTCCATCCGTAACACCGGTTACCGTACTGCGTCTAATCTTTTATGAACGATGAAATCGGGGCTCCCAAGCCCGTCCATGTGATCCAATTGCAGGTGCCGACTCTTTCCCGCTCCGGAAAGGGAGTCGTCGCCGCGCTGTGCCTCGGCGCGGCCCTGGCCGCCGGATGGGCCTTAGGGCATCAGGCCTCTCCCGTTTCCGCTCCGTCCCAAACTCAAGCCGCCGCCGCGCCGGCTCCCGCCGTTCCCGCTCCGCAGGTCCAGCCCCCCGTGGCCGCGCCGCGTGACGCGACTCTCATTTACACCCCTGCCGTGGCCCCTTCCGTCATCCCCGCTCCGGCGGTCGTTGAAAAGGCCTCCTCCGTGACCGTCGTCGAGCCGGCGGCCACCGCCGCCATGCCGCCCACCGCGGCGGCGCCCGTGCCCGCGCAGCCCTCCTTGACGGCGAAGCAGCGGATGGCCGACGCCATCGAGAACCAGGCCGCGGCGACCGGACAAAGCACCTCGGAAGTGATCCAGTCGATCAACCCCACCTATTCCACGCCCGCTTCCGCGCCGACGAGTGTGACCGTGGCCGCGCCCGCCCCGGCGCCTGCGCCGACGGTCGTCGTCCAGCCGACGCCGGTCTATTATTATAGCCCCGCTTATTACGGGTATTACGGATACCGCCCGTATTGGGGCGGGCCCTATTACGGCCCCGGCTGGGGTTATCCCTATGGGGGCCCGACCGTGGGCATCGGCGTCGGCTTCCGCTTTGGCGGCGGCGGACACCATCACCACTAACGGCTAAAACCGGCCCTCTTTGGAAAGGACGGCGCGGTTGAGAAAGACGACCCGCACGTCCTTTCCATAGAAATAGACGAGGCCTGCCGCGCCGATCGTCTCACTGCTCTCCACGCGGTCCGGCTTGCCCAGGAGAGCCCGGACCTCCACCGGGCTCATGCCGGGGCGGACGCGGTCGAGATTCGCCTGCGTCGGCCCGAGGCAGGCGGTCAAAAGAAGGGCGGAAAGAAAGAGAACGCGGGCTCGCATCGGCGGAGGTAAAAAGGATAAGATCGGCGCGATGGCCAAGGAAATCCTTTTCATTTGCACGGGCAACTATTACCGCAGCCGCTTTGCCGAGGCGATGTTCAACCACGGGGCCGAGGCCCGCAACCTTCCCTGGCGCGCCTTTTCCCGCGGCCTGGCCATCCACCTGGTGCAGGACGCCCTTTCTCCCCACACGCACAAGGCGCTCCACGCGCGGCAGGTTCCCCTGCGCCACACCGCGCCCGACCGCCAGTCCCTGACGGAGTCCGACCTGAAGCGCGCCGCGCGGACGATCGCCCTTAAGCGGGTGGAGCACCTGCCGATGATGCAGGAGCAGTTCCCCGACTGGAGCGCGAAGATCAATTACTGGGAGGTGCACGACATTGACTTCATCTCCCCGGAGGAGGCGCTGCCGCAGATCGAGACGCTCGTTTCCTCCCTCCTGGACGAGCTGGAGAAGGGAAAATAGCGGCGGCGGGGTCCCATGCTGGACAGGCCGGGAGGGCTTTCCCTAGCTTCCTGTTTTTAACCGCATGACACCGACCGCCCTCGCCAATCCCGAAATCGCCTCCCTCATCCCCTACGAGCCGGGGAAACCGATCGACGACGTGGCGCGGGAGCTGGGCCTGGACCCCGCCTCCATCATCAAGCTGGCCTCCAACGAGAATCCCCTGGGCCCCTCCCCCCTGGCCGTCCAGGCCATGCAGGAGGCCCTGCCGAAACTCCACCTCTACCCGGACGGCGCGGTATGTACCGATGATCTGTTATCTCGTCGTAGCGTACCTTCGTTGGATCGCGCATCCGCTCAGCGAAGTGAACCGCCTCGCAGCCGGCCGACATCGCGCGTCCCTAGCCGGGCGCGCGGACAGCCCTCTGTGTCTTCGAATTGCCTGACGTTGCACGTCTCTCAGGAGAGATACCATGCGTTCCCCACACCTTGTTCTGCGTCCCTTCGGCATGCTCTGCGCAATGTTGATGTTCACCGCTGCCCCTGCAGGGCTGCTCACACAAAACGCGCAGACGACACAGTATGCCGAGCTTCCCGATACCCCGGCAGTGGACATGGAGCAACAACAGAGTACGAAGCCCCACAGTTCTCCGCAGCAACCTACGCAGATGCCTGACAAAGCTGAGAATCCCCCTGCTCCGACACCTCGCATTGCTACATGGCCAGAAGGTGATGCGCTCTCCGGCCGGTGGGGCGGGCTTCGTTCCGCGCTCATCAAGCGCGGGATCGAGCCATTCGTTTTCTACACGGCGATCGGCTCCGGTAATCCTCGAGGTGGTTATAGCCAGGGGCACGTGACTGCAGTGGATGACTTCTACATGGGCGTGCGGCTGGACCTGACAACCCTGGTGCATTGGCCCGGGGCAACGCTGACCATAAGCGGTGTGAATCGCGATGGACGTGGGCTGACGAATGAGTACATCAAGAGCCAATACAACGTACAGCAGACGGTAGGCGGGCAAAGCCTGTTCTTCTATCAGCTTGTGCTGAAGCAGAAGTTTGACCATGACCACATGTTCTTCAAGATCGGGCGCTTCTCCGCTTCGGATGATCTGAACGCTTCGCCCATCTACGGGCTGTATGTGAATAACGGCATCGATGGCGATATCCGCAACGTGCTGTTTGATACGCAATCTTCGGCGTACCCCTTTTCGACGTGGGCTGCGCTGTATCGCGGCGACTTCAAGCATGGCGTGAACCTTCAGGTGGGCGTGTATCAGACATGGAGCGACATCTTCAACTCGCAGACCAACGGCGTCGACTGGACATTTCATAAGGGCGACGGCATCATGTGGCGATGTCTCAACTCGGCGTCACAAGACACACCTGTAAAGCGCGGCTGTCTGTGCTGAGCCAGACGCTTCAGAACGCAACAGCAAGCAGTGAACACCAGCACCCCGAGGGACGCCTTGAGGGACACTACTGGCTTGGCACGACGTACTCCCCGTGGAAGGGCTACAAACAGTTCAACTCGACAGAGCTGGCGTCGAACTCCTACGGCTTTTAGGGCACACGCCGATCAACGCAGTGTGGGAGCGTAGCCCGGGAAGCAAGCAGAACCTCATGGTGTGGGGAACGTTCGGGTATTACCCCCAGCAGAACATTTCGATTGTGCCACTTCAATTTACGCTGGGCGTAGTCGATCAGGGACGCATCCGCAGCCGCCCGGATGACAAGACGATGGTGCGCATTATTTACGGACACTTCAGCCGCGACTACGCAAAGGAGCCAGATCGCCGCAGGCTCAGGCGATCCAAGCTATGAGGCTGTCTTCGAGGTGGGACATCGCGTGCAGGCCACGAAGTTCTTCTTTGCACAGCCGGATTTGCAGTGGGTGGTACGGCCATCGGGAACAGGCCGCTATCGCAACGCGATTGCGGCTGGCATGGAAATTGGAGCCACGTTCTGGCGGCTCCCTCTATTGTGCGAGATTCGACGCCAGAAATTTTGGGCTGACGTTGCGCGCAGGGTATCTCATAGCCAAAACGAGATTTTTATCTGTCCAACGACAGAGGCTCATCCGTTATATGCTTGCGTGTGAATCAGAGCACGCTTTTCATTGGCTAGTCTGTTAGAGATTCGCCTGCAACGGTACTCTCACTGAGACGAAGCGGACTGTAAGCCTCTTCGCCAACGCACCCCCCTTTGGGAACTACATGATGTTGGGCCAATGGTCATACGTTCGTAAGAATGCTTTCGGAATCCTTTCTCTTTTGACCGTTGCTGTGAGCATGACGCCCGTCTCTGCCGCGCAAGAGACTCTCGCACAGGCGCTCAAGCAGAAGTACCGTCTTACGGAGATCAATTCACAGGGGGTAGTGGCTAACCCGGGAACCGTCCTGACGATCGAGGCAGATGGCATTAACGCCGAACCGTACCCGACGATGATCACCTTTGAAAATCCCGTGGTCGAAGGACAAGTGAAGCAACGCTCGAAGGGCTTCGGCTTTTCTCAAGAGCTCAAACTTGCAAATTCTGCAACCCGGCCAGAAGGTTTATATCACCAAGATCAACGAGGACATTCAGGGAAAGGAAGATTCTCTGAAGGTCACCATCCTGACGACCGATGCGGTTGTGGCCACCTATACGAACGGCACCTATGGCGGTCGCTACCAGACGGCAAAGAGGTATTCCACGACTCTGGCCTTCAAGGAACCCAAAGGAACGCTTTCAAAGATGTCTGAGAAGGAGGCGTCCGAGATGATCGGAGCCATCCTGTCGTTCAATCCTGCTGACCAGGGACGGGGGCGTGCTGCTGGTGTCGTGGCGCGCTCGTGTGAGCCCAACTGCGCTGTTTCGGCTACGACGGGTGAAACCATCGGCAGCGCACAGGCCGCAGCAATCCGCACCTCCGACCGTTGCTCTGGGGCAGACGATTCGTCAGGTTACGGCGAGCATACACGGGAGCACCCAAGCAGATTGTGGATCTTGGTTCAAAAATCTATACCTATCCCGACATGGTACTCTTCATCGACGGCAAGGTTAGCGATGTGAAGTAAAGCTAAGACAACGAGTAACGATGTTGAGGGACTCGCGGTCATAGAGATTCGATCCCAACTCACAAAGTCGCGGCTCCCTGAAACTGGGGCCGCGACTGTTCCCTTAAAGCCCTCGCGAAGCTTGGCGCACAGCCTTTGGCTCCGCATGGATCAACGCGTTTGTTCGCGGGGTAGCGTGGGGCTCGGACGCCGAGTGAGCAAACAAGAATCTCGAATTTTACGGTTGACACTCGCAACAATCCACTACCCTATGGTTGTGGATACTCTGAACACAACGTTCGCGGCTCTGTCCGACCCGACCCGTCGAGCCATGATCGAACGGCTCTCTCACGGGCCTGCATCCGTGCGCGGATTGACGGAGCCGTTTGCGCTCTCGCAGCAGATGATTTCGAAACATATCGCCTACCTGGTGCGGGCGCGGATTGTGATCAAGACGAAGCGTGGACGGGAGAGTGTGTGCACGCTCAGGCCGGAGGCGATCAAGACGGTCAGCGACTGGGCGATCAGCTATCACCGGTTCTGGGAAGAGAGTTTCGACAAGCTGGATGTGGTTCTAAATCAGATGAAGAAAGCGGAGGTCGGATATGACAAAAAACGCGGGTAATGAAGCAGAACGGATGACGATTACACGGGTTTTTGATGCCCCACGCGAACTGGTTTGGAAGGCGTGGACAGACCCGAAGTACGTGATGCAGTGGTGGGGGCCAAAGGGCTTTACTGCGCCCGTTTGCCAGATGGATTTTCGCGTGGGAGGAAAACTTCTCTGCTGCATGAGAACGCCGGATGGGCAGGAGTTCTGGAATGCGGTTGAATACCACGAGATTGTTCTGCACGAGAAGATCGTTTCCTTGATGTACTTTTCCGACTGCAGAAGGGAAACAAAATCGATCCGGAGCAATTAGGGATCGAACATGAAGCCATAGCAGATGCATACGATGTGACGCTATTTGAGGATCTCGGAAACGGCCAGACGAAACTGACCTTCATCGGTAATGAACCCATGGAGAGCGCAAAAGAAAGCGGACAGGTTGAGGGCTGGAACCAGATACTCGATAAGTTTGCTGCAGTGGTTGCAGAGTTAGCCCAGGCGAAATAAGGATGTCGGCGGGGCCCGGGTAAACGGGCCTCTCGTCGTCTGGCCCTGCACTTCTCGATCGCTCGCCGCGTGGGCAATTCGATAGGTAGGTATCGAGAATTGGGGTCTCAATGAGGTTTGCCTCTCGGGACTTACACCTCTGGCGGCAGTGCGGACTGGGTTCTCTCTATGGAGGACGTCCGCTGGCAGCGAGGAGAGATCGTCGCCGCCTGAGGGCTCAGCCTGGGGGTAAGAACAGTGCAACAACAAAAAGGACCTGAGAAGGAAGGCAGGAGGTCTGGAGCGGAAAGACTGGAGCGGGAGACCGGGATCGAACCGGCGACATTCAGCTTGGGAAGCTGACGTTCTGCCACTGAACTACTCCCGCTCAGTGTGCCGATTATAGGGCCAGCTTCGGCGGAGGCTCAACCCCTGTCGGCGTCAAAGCAGGCAATTGTCTCGTCCATAGTTTTGGAGAGAACGATGCAGAAGAGATGTGCGCTTTACGCCGCGGGAGTTTTGCTGTTTGGGCTGTCGGCTGGGACGGCGGTGGCGCAGCGGCGGCACCATGAGAGCGATACGGCACGTCCGGTAGCGCCATGCTTTGATCCGGGCGATCGCAGCGAGGTACGGCTCTGGGACGGGGCCGCTCCAGGAGCCAGCGGCGACGATCCCTGCCGGGACATTCCCTTCCTACGCGTCTTCCCCGCTGCCCGGGCGAACAACGCTTCCCCGGCGATTCTCGTCATGCCGGGTGGGGGCTATGATCGGCTGACCAATGAGAAAGAACAGGAGCCCGTCGCGGAGTACTTTTCCAAACGACTCGGCGTGACCACGTTCCTCGTCTACTACCGGCTGGTGCAGAAGGACGGGACGTACCGGTATCCGGTGCCGATGTGGGATGGGCAGAGGGCGATCAAGCTGGTTCGCTCCCGGGCCACGCAGTTTGGGATCGATCCGGAGAAGCTGGGGCTGTTCGGTTTCTCGGCGGGCGGGCATCTGGCGTCTACGCTGACGCTACACAGCGCGAGCGACTTCGGCCTGCCGACGCATGATGGGGTCGATGCCGAAAGCGGACGACCAACGCTGCTTGGGCTGGGCTATCCGGTCATTTCCATGGATCCAAAGCAGTTTGCAGCGACCAACTCGCATAACCATCTACTGACCGGGTACAGAGGACATGAACTCGATCGACTCGAGACCTATCTTTCCGGACAGGAAAACGTGAAGCCGAGCACGGTACCAGTGTTTTTGTTCGAGAGCATGGATGATGCCCGTATCAGCCCGCAGAACAGCGTTCTGTTCGGCGAGGCATTACAGGCGGCGCATGTTCCGGCACAGGTGAAACTGTTCGCACACGGCAGGCATGGTGCGGGGCTGGCTACGGATGAGCCGGAAGAGAGCGCATGGCCGGAGATGTTCCATCGCTGGCTGGTGACGCAGGGGTTTCTGGCGCGCTAGGCTGCGCTGTGCGGACAGGAGTGAGGATGTGATTGGAGTTTGTATGGTGGAGCTGAGCGGGATCGAACCGCTGACCTCCTCGTTGCGAACGAGGCGCTCTCCCAACTGAGCTACAGCCCCATACCTCAGGCTGGATTCGCACGAGCGGCGCTCACAACCTGCTACGTTGCCTAGTCTAGCAGGAGAGCGCGTTCGGCTCAACGGCCTTTTGGGATGCGGATGACGCGTGAACTTTCGCAACAGCTCTCCCGTATAGGTGTTGGAAGCATCGAAGTGGATAGTGACATTGGCAGTGACGCAGTAGAGAGGAATTCTGATGACACCGCAAGAGTTGCAGATGATCGACGGCCTTATCAGCCGCATTCGCCGTACCCCGCTTACCGACCGCGATCCTGATGCCGCAGCCCACCTACAACAGGGACTCGGAGGAAATCCGGACGCGCTGTATATCCTGGCACAAACCGTTCTGGTGCAGCAGCACTCGCTGGAACAGGCGCACGCGCAGTTGGAGCAGATGGAGAGTCAGCTCGAGCAGTCGCAGCCGCCTGCTGCAGCGACCGGGCAGTATGTGAATCAGAGTGCGGCTCCTGCACAGCCGCAGTCGCAGGGCGGAGGCAACTGGCTGAGCCGTTTCTTTGGGACCGGCGATCAGACGCAGCCGCCGGCGAATCCCGCGCAGCAGGGGTATCAGCAGCAGGCTCCCTATGGGCAGTCCCCTGCCGGTTATCCCGCATCCGGCCAGCCGGGGTATGGCGCGCCTCCGCCGCCGTATCAGCCGGTAAATGTGCCGCAGGGTTCGCCGTACGGCAGCCCATATGGCGGTGCTCCGCAGGGCTATCCTCAGCAGGGTTACCCACAGCAAGGCTACCCGCAAGCCGGCTATGGGACTCCGCAGACCTGGGGGCAACAGCCGATCGGGCGGTGGCGGAAGTTTTCTGCGTACAGCCGCCCAGACGGCAGCAGGCGTTGCGGCCGGAGAGTTACTGTTCAACGGG